>CAYMEP010000031.1:0-8776 GCA_964389695.1 uncultured Rhodobiaceae bacterium
TGAGTGAAGGTAAAATACCTATTGGTATGATAAAGTCAAGTATTTATACTGATTTAAGATGTTCTTTTTGTTTACGTCGTCCTGCACGTGACTTACTTCTCTTGGAAGAAGTGGATATTTTTGTTTTTTTATTTTTGTTTTTGTTTTTATCTATGAGCTGAAAGAGCAGACCACCAGCGATTGGGTTTGTTTCTAAAATGGTGACGGTTACTTTATCTCCTATTGCAAAGGTTTTTCCAGAACGTTGTCCTTTTAAAGACATATTATTTTTATCTAACTGGAGGCGCTCTTTTGCAAGGTGAGACATAGGAATGAATCCTTCAGCGCCTGTTTCTTTTAATTTGATAAAGATACCTGCTTTGTTTAACCCTGCGATGTTTCCTACGAGGTTTTTATTTTTCTGTTTGTCCATGAAAGCTGCCATATAGCGTGTTTTTGCACTGCGCTCTGCTGTGATGGCTCTGCGTTCTGTCATCGAAATATGTTCAGATATTTGTTCTAAATTTGTACATTCTTCATCTGTGAGGCCGTCATCGCCAAGTTTTAAGGCACGAATCAACGCACGATGAATGATGAGGTCACTAAAACGCCTAATCGGAGAGGTGAAATGTGTATAATGGGTTAAATTAAGACCAAAGTGCCCTATATTTTCTGGATGGTAAATTGCTTGTGCTTGGCAACGTAAAACTCTTTCTTGCATCATATCTTTATATTCAGTTTTACTGGCATTGTGGAGCAGTTGATTAAATAAGCGTGGTAACCTTGTTTGTCCTAGGTCTAGTCGTAAGCCGCATGTTTTTACGTAATCAGCGAGCATTTTAACCTTCTCTTCGCTAGGCATATTATGAACACGATAAATTTGAGCCATATTATGTTTTTCTAGTGTTTGTGCAGCACAAATATTAGCGCTAATCATCATTTCTTCAACAAGGCGCATTGCTTCAAGGCGTTCGGGGGTATAAATATCGGTAATTTCACCATTTTGCATAACAATCTCATATTCAGCTAAATTTAGTTCTAATGGTTGTCGCTGATTACGTCGTTCTGCCATAAGTTGATAGGCATTCCATAATGGTTGTAGGCAATCTTTATATACAGCTTGCGTCTCAGAATCTTGTTTTCCTAAAAAAGCATATTGAGCTTGTTGATAGCTTAAACGAGCATGTGAACGAATCATACTACGCATAAATTGATGTTTTATCGCTTCCCCTTTTTCGTTAATCACAATACGAGCCACGAGACAAGGGCGGTCTTCATGAGGGCGTAAAGAACATAAATTATTAGAAATGTTTTCTGGTAGCATAGGGACTACACGGTCAGGCAAATAAACAGAATTCCCACGGTGCCGAGCTTGCTTATCCATGAGACTATCTGTCTTCACATAAACAGAAACATCAGCAATCGCTACATAAATTATATAACCATTAACGTTATCAGGAGAATTATCTTGGTGGGCATAAAGTGCATCATCATGGTCACGGGCGGTTTCAGGGTCAATTGTGACAAAGGGTAAGTGACGTAAATCTGTTCGTTTTCCTAAAGAAGTAGGTACTACACGTTCGGCTTCTGCAAGGACATCTTCTGGAAAATTGAGGGGTATGTTTTGTTCCGCTAAAGAAATTAGACTAAAACAATCTGGGTCATTTAAATCCCCGATCAATGACATCAAACGAACGCAACCATATGTGCTAGGTGTAGCAAAAACAATATCATTTGTTTTTATCTTGATATGATTTGTATCATCTATGTTAAAAATCTTACGTTTACGGCGATCGATGGTTTGGAATGCTAGTTTATTATTCTTTTCTATGATGGTACCGAGGAGTTTATCAGATTCTTTTTTTGAAATGACCTTGATGACTTTGGCATGGGTCTCACCTGATGTATTTTTGATAAAACGAGCGAGGAGTTTATCTCCGATTGCTAAGGCTGTATGCCTTGTATTAGGCAAAATATAGAATGTTAAATCTTTTTGTAATTTTCCTGATAATATAGGGCTGGCATAAAGGTCACCATCTTCATTGCATGAGGTCACACAAATCATACAGACAGCAGGAAGATGGTTTGTTTGTCCAATAAGTCCTTCTGCCTTCAATTCTCGTAAGGTATGTTTTAATTTCATACGTTGTGTGCCTTTTAATCCAAAGGCTTTGGCTATATTTTCTTTTTTGACGTTTTCTGGGTCTTGCTCAATGAAGTCAATAATATCTTGTTTTTTAGGATATTCAGCCAATGATCAAGACTTCTTTGCTGTCTTTTTTGCCTTTGCAGGCTTTTTCTTAACTTTTTTACCAGCTTTGTTAGCTCTTTCTGAGATAAGCTCTAAGGCACGCTCTAGGCTAATATCTTCTGGTGATTCACTTTTGGGAATGGTGGCATTGATAGAACCATGTTTGATATAAGGTCCATAGCGTCCTTCCATGGCATTAACAGGTTTTTGGTCATCAGGGTGTTTCCCTAATTCTTTAATGATAGAGCTACTTCTCTTTGAAGGGTTAGCTTTTTTTTCTGCAAGAACCGTAACAGCACGATTAATGCCAATTTCGAAAATATCTTCTACTGTTTCTAAAGTCGCTGAGTCTTTTCCGTGGCGCAAATATGGTCCATATCGTCCAAGATCAGCTGTAATGTTCTCTTTTGTTTCAGGGTGTTCTCCAACAATACGAGGTAAAGATAAAAGCTTGAGGGCATAATTTAAATCCATATCGGCAGGATTCATACCTTTGGGTAGTCCACAGCGTTTTGGTTTTTCACCTTCTGGCATATCTTTTGCCGTACCAAGTTGTATATAAGCTCCAAAACGTCCATTTTTTAGTTCCATCATGAGCTTACTGCTTGGATCTAGCCCTAACTCACGTTCAATGTCATCTTCAGTCGTCTCATTTTGAGCAAAAGGTCTTGTATAGTTACAGTCTGGGTAATTTGTACAGCCTATGAATGCTCCAAATTTTCCTGTTTTAAGACTTAAACCACCTTCTGAACATTTAGGGCAAACTTTTGGATTTTCACCATTACCCATATCTTTAAAAATTAGAGGTCCTAGCACTTCATTCATTTTATCCAAGATTTGTGTGTTTCGAATCTCCATTGTGGTTTCTACACTTTGATGAAATGTTGTCCAAAACTCACTTAATACATCCTTATAAGCGAGGCTACCATTAGAGACTTTATCTAAGTTGTTTTCTAAGTTTGCTGTAAAATCATACTCTACATAACGTTCAAAAAAGCTTTCTAGAAAAGCAATAACTAAGCGACCTTTATCTTGTGGTAGAAACCGTTTCTTTTCCATGGTGACATAATCACGATCACGCAAAACACTCAATACACTGGCATAGGTAGAAGGCCTTCCAATACCGAGTTCTTCCATCTTTTTTACAAGACTCGCTTCACCATAGCGAGGTGGAGGTTCTGTGAAGTGTTGACGAGGAAGAATAGTTTGCGTCTCTAATGTCATATTTTTTGTTACTTCTGGAAGTTTTGTGTCTTTTTCTTTTTTTTGTGCATCATCTTCACATTCTTCATAAAGTTTTAAAAAGCTAGGAAATGTGATAACGGTTCCACTTGCACGAAGTTTTATTTGTTGTGATTCATCCCAGACTTCGATCACACTACGTTCTACACGTGCATTCTCCATTTGACTGGCAATGGTACGTTTCCAGATTAATTCATAAAGTCGTGCTTGATCCTTATCGAGTAGGTCGAGCATCATTTCAGGATGCCTTTCTGCTGAGGTCGGTCGTATAGCTTCATGAGCCTCTTGGCTATTTGCGGCATTTGTTTTGTATTCACGTGCTTTTTGAGGAAGATATTCTTTGCCAAAATCTTTTTCTATGACTTGACGTATTGTCGTTACCGCCTCTGGAGCAACTTGTTGTCCATCTGTTCTCATATAGGTGATAAGTCCTGTTTTTTCACCATTAATATCAAAACCTTCATAAAGCTTTTGTGCAACTTGCATAGTTTGTTTTGCTGTAAAACCAAGTTTACGTGCTGCTTCTTGTTGTAATGTTGAGGTAGTAAAAGGAGGAGCAGGGTTGCGTTGTCCAGGTTTACTCTCTACGGATTCTACAGAAAATGTTCCTGCTTCTATACTTTTCTTTGCTTTTTCAGCATCATTCTTTACGCCTAAAGAGAATTTGTTAAGTTTCTCACCATTTAAATGAGTGAGTTTTGTTGGTAGCAGTTTATGATCTGGAGTTTGAAAATCAACAGATAAACTCCAATATTCTTGTATTTTAAATTGTTCTATCTCAGTTTCTCTGGCGCAGATAATACGTAAAGCAACAGATTGGACGCGTCCTGCAGAACGAGCTCCAGGTAATTTTCTCCATAATACAGGAGACAGTGTAAAACCTACTAAATAGTCTAAGGCACGACGGGCAAGATAGGCATTAACTAAATCTTGATCTAATTCACGCGGATTTGCCATAGCCTCTAAAACGGCATTTTTTGTGATGGCATTAAAAACGACTCGTTTGACCTCTTTGCCTTTTAATAAGCCTTTCTTTTTCATTACTTCTAGTACATGCCATGAAATAGCCTCACCTTCACGATCAGGATCTGTTGCTAAAAAGAGTCGGTCGGATTTTTTTAAGACATTTGCTATCTCTGTAAGTTGTTTTTGACTGGAGCCTTGGTTTTCCCAAACCATAGTGAAGTCATTATCAGGATCAACAGAACCATTTTTCTCGGGTAAATCTCGTATATGACCATAAGAAGCTAACACTTTATAATTTGTACCAAGGTATTTGTTGATAGTCCCTGCTTTAGCAGGTGATTCTACGATAACGAGATCCATAATTCCATTCCAAATAATTACGCTATAATGCTAAAGTCATGATTGAAAAGAATAAATCTGTCAATCTTATGTTGATTAAAAAACTCATTTTTTTAAATTTTATTAAAAATACACGCATTGGTTGCTGGCGAACACATACAAAGGGGTGTATATAGTATTTATACAACCTGTGATTTTAATAATGGTTGCTTATTAATAGTTAGTTGAGTGGAGTTTTATAATGTTAGAAGCGCAAGTGGATGAAAAGGAAGTACTTTTACATCAAGTCATTAACAAAGCAGACGCGGCAGAGTTTATTAGAGACCATCTCTTAAATTTAAGAGATGTGGCGTTATGTGCAGAATGGCAAGAAATTGTTTATTATATAGACATGGTGGTTGTAGAGGCTGTGAGAGAAGTGAATCTAAATGCATAAAATAATAATAACAATAATCAGCATTATGCATTTAGATTACTTGTTTAGAGAAGTATCCCGTCTTTTTCATATATAAGGCTAATGCCATGTCCATTATTTCGTTCTAGGCGTCCTGCAAGTTCTAATTCGATGAGGATAAGGTTTATGATAGGGACAGAGATACCACTTCTCTCTATAATATAGTCTAGTGGGATTGGTGTGGGGCTAAGTAAAGATAGAATAGTGTCTCGGTCTTTTGGATTAGGGTTATGAAAGTTGTGACAATAAATATTGTCTTCTGTCTCTTCTTCTAAGTACATATTTTGTTGAGTTAAGGGTTGTAGAGTGTTTAGAGCATCTGAAACTGTTTCTATGAGTGTTGCCCCATTTTTAATTAAACTATTTGTACCTTTACCACGAGGGTCAAGTGGTGATGCGGGAACTGCCATGACTTCACGTCCTTGTTCAGCTGCCATGCGTGCGGTAATGAGGGATCCTGAGCGTAGTGCTGCCTCGGTAACAATTACAGCTAAAGATAATGCAGATATAATTCTATTACGTCTTGGGAAATGATTATTTAATGGTTTTGTGCCAAAAGGGCTTTCTGCTAAAATTAACCCTTCTTCACGAAGACGTTCATAAAGTTTGGTATTTTCTGGGGGGTAAATATTATCAATACCACCTGCTAATATAGCAATGGTTCCATTAGTGAGTGCTTGCCAATGTGCGGTTGCATCAACACCTCGTGCCATGCCCGAGACAATAGTGAATTTACTATTTGATAGACCTTCGGCGATCTTTTCAGTTATTTTTAATCCCACTGCTGAAGCATTTCTAGCTCCAACAATAGCTATGCTGGGTGTATTTAATAAGTGAATATGTCCTACATAAGATAAAACAGGCGGTGCATCCGGTATATGTCCTAACATTGTAGGATAATTATCTTCCCCTTGGAGTAAAATATTTCCTCCATATTTTGTTAATTGTTCTAATTCTTTTTCGGCTTTTTGCTTGGATAGAGGAATAAAAGGTTTTTTACCTCCTCCTCGTTTTGCGAGTTCTGGCAACGCTTCAATTGCTTTACTAGCATCGCCATAGTTTTTTATTAATTGATAATATGTTATTGGGCCTATTTTTGGTGTTCGAATGAGACGTAATGCATCAATACGTTGTGTTTGTGTATAATTGACCATTATTTTTGTCCTAATTTAGGTTCTGTGCCTTTGCGTATACGACGAATGTTTTGGCGATGTGTATAAAAACATAATAGGCTCATGATAGAAAAGGTGAGGGTTATAGGGTCGGGTAAAAAGAAATAGGAATAGATAACGGTCACAAGGCACATGGTAAGTGAAGAGATAGATACAATCTGTAAGCAAAGTATAGTGATCATTAGTGTTATTATTGAGGTCAACCCCATCATTGTAGATATAGACAAGCTTAACCCTAGATAAGTTGCAATCCCTTTTCCTCCTTTGAATTTCAACCAAATAGGAAAAACATTCCCTAAGAAACAAAAAATGATAGAGGCTAATATAATAATTATGTTATTTGTGTAATGCTGTATTATTGTAATTATGGCCAAGGGTTTACCAATATCGATAAATAATGTTGTGAGCCCTAATAATTTATTGCCTGTTCTAAGCACATTCGTTGTGCCAGTATTGCCAGAGCCTATATTGCGTATATCTTGCTTACTGATTAGTTTTGTTAAAAGCAATCCTGTAGGAATACTTCCGATAAGGTAGGCAAGGCTTATAGGAATAATGAGTTCATAATTCACGTTATTTTATCCATTCTTCTAGTTTGGCAAATTTCTTGCGAGTAAATCTAAAATAGCCATACGGACGGCAACTCCCATTTCTACTTGTGTTGGAATTAAACTATAATTTATATCGTCAACTAAAGTGCTGTCTATTTCTATATCACGGTTAAAGGGACCTGGGTGCATAATACGTACCGTATCTTTGGCATGTTTGAGTTTTTCATAAGTTAAGCCATATTGAGCAAAATAGCGCTTTTTGACAAGAAGAGTATCTAGGCTGTTATTTGTTGTAGAAGAAGGGGTATAGTATTTCTCAGTGGGTACCTTCTTTGCAAACATGCCCTCTTCAGGAGTTTCTGTGTGAATGATTTCTTTTTGTTTATTACCTTCTATATTCCATTCTTTTATTAGTGCATTTTTATTTATACGTTCATATTGAATGCGGAGCATCATGACAATATCACAGTCTTTTAGCCCCTGTTTCATATCCTCAAAACATTTGATATTATCTTGTTTGATTTTTGGCAATAGATTTTTAGGAGCAATGAGGTGAATTTTTATACCAAACATACTAAATAGTTTGATGTTCGATCGTGCAACACGTGAATGTAGAATATCACCACATATAGCAATTTGTAGTCCCTCTAATTTGCCAAAATGGCGTTTTATGGTGAGAGCATCTGCAAGAGCTTGGGTTGGGTGTTCATTCGTGCCATCACCGCCATTAATGACGGCACAAGAAAGTTTTTTTGCAATTTTTGCAACAGCTCCAGCTTCATCATGACGAATAACTAATAAATCTGGGTTCATAGCACTAAGAGTCATAGCCGTATCGGTTGCAGTTTCACCTTTTGCGGTGGAAGAAGAAGAAATATCCATATTGAGGACATCTGCCCCGAGACGTTTTCCTGCTAGTTCAAATGTCATTTGAGTTCTTGTAGAGTTTTCAAAAAATAAATTGATTTGTGTTCGACCCAGTAAAACATCTGAGCGTTTATTAGCACGGCGATTTTGTTCAACATATGTTTGAGATAAATCGAGTATATGGTGAATATCATTGAGAGATAGGTCATCAATCGTTAATAAATGACGGTGGTGAAACGTAGGGTGTGTCATATCGTAACTATATAAGGTGAGGATTATACTGTATATGAAAAAATACGTTAATGATTCAATTTATAATTTTGTAGATAATCTAAAGCACCCTGTAAAATGAAAGATGCTGCGAGTTTATCTACGACTTTTGCACGTTTTTGACGACTCATATCAGCATCTAGTAATGTATGGGTCACGGCAGCAGTAGAAAGGCGTTCATCCCAAAATCCGATGGGGGTATCATGCAAAGCAAGATAATTACGCACAAAGGCATAAGTAGATTGTACCCGAGGACCTTTGCTACCATCCATGTTGAGAGGTAGTCCTATGATTAAGGCACCAATATTTTGTGTTTTAATAATTTTATTAAGGTATTCAACATCAAGAGTAAATTTTTTACGGCGAATCGTCTCATAGGCTGTTGCGGTGGTTAATAATGTATCGGATAAGGCTAGTCCAATTGTTTTGCTACCCAAATCTAAACCTAATATACGTTGATTTTTGTTTAGTGTTGCGCTTAATTCATATAAATATTCGTATATTGCCATGGTTACTTATAACATCTCTCCTTGCTTAACGGTAAAACGAATGCTAATTTTTTTAAAATTATTAAGAAAGTTTTAAACTTATGTCCATTGATGAAGCTACAATTCGCCATATTGCACATTTATCACGTATTAGTGTATCAGAAGATGAAATTGCACTTTTATATAAAGAAATGACG
>CAYMEP010000032.1:0-8639 GCA_964389695.1 uncultured Rhodobiaceae bacterium
ACTTTACGCATACCTTTGCCGATAGCCTTGATATAATTCTTTGTTATGTCTTCTGAGGATAAATCAGATGATAATTCTCCAGACTTATGCAAAGAAGATAAGGTTTCAAAAGCTAAATAGGGGTTTATAGCCTCTGCACCAAAGCCAGCTAAACAACATATATGATGAATTTCACGAGCTTCACCTGTTTCTATAATTATTCCAGATTTTGTACGTAAGCCTTTTTTTACAAGGTGGTGATGAATGGTTGATACTGCTAAAACAGCTGGAATCCCAATGCGTTCTTTGTTCACGGCACGGTCAGACAAAATTATAATATTGCATTTCCCTTGGGTAATGCTTTGTTCAGCTTCTACGCACAAATCTTGAAGACGGGTAACCAGACCATTGACACCATCACTCGCTGTCCAACTAATGTCTAAAGTGAGTGTATGAAATGAATTATCTTCCATATCGTTTAGGCTAAGAATTTTACTCAAATCTTGATTGGTTAATATAGGCTGTTCTATTTCCAAACGTTTCTTCGATGAACTATGATGAGGGTCTAATAAGTTAGGACGTGGTCCAATAAAAGAGGTTAAAGACATTACTAATTCTTCACGAATTGGATCAATTGGTGGATTGGTAACTTGAGCAAATAATTGTTTGAAATAGGAATATAAAAGTTTAGGCTTGTCAGAAAGAGGAGCAATCGGGGTATCGGTTCCCATAGAACCAGTGCCTTCTTCACCAAGCGACATAGGAGGAAGTAATAATTTAAAATCTTCCTGAGTATAACCAAATGCTTGTTGTAGGTTTAATAATGCAGTAGGAGTATTTTTAGGAAATTGTGATTCTGTAAATGGTAAGGTATCTAAGGTAATTTGTGTTTGCTCTAACCATTCTTGGTAAGGGTGATCTGTTGCTAACTCAGATTTGATTTCTGAATCATCAATAATACGCCCTTGTTCTAAATCAATGAGTAACATTTTTCCTGGTTGCAGTCGCCATTTCGTAATAATTTTTTCTTCTGCTTCCGGTAATACACCCATTTCTGAAGCCATCAATATACGGTCATCACTAGTAATGTAATAGCGGGCAGGACGTAGACCATTACGATCAAGAGTGGCACCAATTTGTTTTCCATTGGTAAAAGCTACAGCTGCAGGACCATCCCATGGTTCCATCAATGCTGCATTATACTCATAAAAAGCATGGCGATCTGAATCCATTAAAGGATTCTTTGACCAAGCTTCTGGAATTAACATCATCATCGCATGAGGGAGTGAATAGCCACCATGTATCATTAATTCTAAGGCATTATCAAAACATGCTGAATCCGATTGGTTTTCGGCAATGAGAGGCAAAATCTTTTGTAAATCATCGCCGAAAACATCAGAAACCATGGACTCATAACGTGCTTTCATCCAATTTACATTGCCACGTACTGTATTAATTTCACCATTATGACAAATCATACGGAATGGTTGCGATAAATCCCAAGTCGGGAAAGTATTTGTCGAAAAACGTTGATGAACTAATGCAAGTGCAGAGACCATATCTGGATCTTTTAAGTCCAGATAATAATTATCTAGTTGACTAGACATCAAAAGACCTTTGTATAAAACAGTATAAGAACTCATAGAAGGAATGTAGAAAAAACCTTTTGATTCTTGTAGGTTACGTTTGCTTATTTCTAGCTCAATGCAGCGGCGCATGATGAATAAATCACGTTCGAAATCATCCTGCTGTGTCACATCTTTTTGATTAGAGATAAATAATTGTTTTGTTATAGGCTCACTCGGTAAAATTGAGACACCAAGAGGTGCATTATTTACAGGAACATCACGCCACCCTAAAACTTTATGACCTTGAGCAGAAACAATAGATTCTGCACAAGATTCAATTTGAATACGACATGCTTCATCTGGCGGTAAGAAAAATACAGCAGCGGCATAATGACCAACAGCGGGAAGAATAATGTCAGTATCAGATGTTACTTTACGAAAAAATGCATCTGGCGTTTGTATCAGCATACCAACACCATCTCCAGCTTTAGGATCAGCGCCAACAGCACCACGGTGTTCCAAATTAGCCAAAATCGTCAAACCATCACGGATAATATCATGGCTTTTCACATTCTTAATATTGGCAATAAAGCCGATGCCACAAGCATCATGTTCATTTCTTGGGTCATAAAACCCCGAACGATCAGGTAATCCCAGTGTTGTTTTTTGCATATTTATCCCTCTTTATGCTTCAACTATCTTGTCTAAGGCTATGCCTCAGATTAGAATATTTTCTAAATAAAACGAATTCTCACCGTAATATGATATGCTATCTTGCATATCAAATATTATTTAGGTTAAATACCGCTTAGGTTACAGGTTTAATGATAAACCTCAAGTAAAGCAGAGAAAATATGCCATTTTGTGATCGTTTTGACAAGTAAAAAGGTAAAGTGCTATTTTTTATCGTGGTATTTGATTATGTATTTAAAGAAACCTTTGATAAAATATTAAGTAAATATTTATGTAATGTAGCGTCACCACAAGCAAGAACATTATCACCTGCTTTGAATGGTGTGCCTTGCCAATTGCTGATGATACCACCAGCAGATTCAATCAATGGAATTAAAGCAAAAATATCATAAACATGTACGGATTGTTCAATAATAGCATCTATATGACCAGTAGCTAACATAGCATAATTATAACAATCTCCACCATAACTTACAAAACGGGCTTGTTGGCTAATGTTTTGCCAAATTGGAGTTGATGTGTCATCAAAATAAACAGGACTTGTGGTCGCTAAAATAGCATCAGATAAAACCGAACAGGAGTGAGTAAATAACGGGGTCTCTAATTCTTTGTGACGTAGAAATGAGAGAGACGTTCCTGTATGAGTATTGTCATACACTCCTATAAAGCGTTCTTGCGTAAATGGTTGGTCCATAATGCCTAAAAAAGGACGATTCTTGTAACATAAAGCAATTAAACTACCCCATAAAGGTTTTCCTGTAATAAAACTACGTGTGCCATCAATAGGATCTAATACCCATTTAAAATCTGAATGGTTTTCTGTTGTGCCAAATTCTTCACCTAAAATAGAATGTTGTGGAAAATTCTTTATAATCATATCACGCATGATACGCTCTGCCTCAATATCTGCCTCAGTGACAGGGTCATAAGAGCCATTTGTCTCTTTGTTGGAAATGGTGGTAAGGGCACGAAATAGAGGTAAGGTAATCGTTGCAGAGGCATCAGCAAGTCGATTAGCAAAGGAAAGGTAAGTATTTATGTCAGCTGTCGATAAAGTATCATCCATAATGTACAAGGTAAATTATTCATCACCTCTGGTCAAATAACAACTGGAATAATATGAGATTATAAAGATTGTAAAAATTTGATAATGGCCTCACGGTCTTTTTTTATCATTTTCCGAAAGGCTTGTTTAGAGGATTCGGCTTCACCTCCATGCCAGAGAATGGCTTCTAATAAACCTAAACCATGGACAGCAGGGGCAACACGTGGTGAAAACATAGTTTCTTTATCTAAGACACCAAATGCCATATCAGAAAACCTATAAACAGGATGACGAAGAGAATAAGTGCTACCATCTACATAAAAACCTTTTATTTCTTTATAGAGAATGGTGGCTTTTCCTTCACCTGTAACACCATGAATGCCAAAAGGGTTGAGTTGGGTTCCATATGCAGAATGTGGCATAGGGCTCCCGTTCTTTGTTTTACCTCTCACACTAAGACGTAATAACATAGAATTCATAGGCTCATCTATGTTACGGGGAGGACGACCACGACCATCTTTAAAGTGGCAACCAGAACAAGAAACTCGATTAAAGGTTGGGCCTAAACCATCTAAGCTGGTGACAGAAGCAGGTGCTTGTACCCAGTTAGTATTAAATATTTTATTGCCAGATTGGCCAAAGGCTTAATAGGCTTCATTAACTGGCCACGCATTCAGGCGAGCTTCAGGGCCTTCAATACCTTTCTCAGAATCAACAAAATCAATAGGGCCATCATAAAAACGGAATGCCTCTGTTTGACCATAAGTCTCACGAGACATTAACCACGCTTGCTTAGTTCGCTGCAATGTTTGTTTGTTAGGATTATCTAAAAATAGATTAACGGCTTTTTGTAATGCTAGACCATCCTGATAGGTATCTTTATAATTAGAATAGGCAATGGAAGAGTAATTTTTTAAAATCTCACGAGTAGTCGTTTCATATGCGTTTGCTGATAATGAAGTAAAAATAATTGTTAGATAAAATACTGATATATTAATATTCTTCATAACGTTATTTCTTTTTTTCTGTATCTAAATTTTCTTGAATAGCTAACGAGAGTACCAATAATATTATTGTTAATTTTATCTTCTGAAAAATATTTCCAACCAAAATCAATAACCCAACCGTTCCCAAAATCATAACTAGCAGAAATTTGAACAAAATCATCGTCTATCGTAATATTACTATTTTCTATAAAAGATTCCCGGTGTGTGTACGCAAAACCTATATTCCAGTTGTTATCAAAATGATTTATAATACTGAAGGTATAATAATGTGAACGATCTTCTCCATTATCTATATGATCCATAAATATATATTCAAATAGTAAAGAGGTGTTCATAAAATAAAGGTAATCAAAAGCATAGCCTATATTGGCTGCAACCCCTATTTGATCTTTACCACCAGGGGCGTTAGCATTATTTGCCAATTTCGTATAAGCTATATGGTAGGATAAATTATTAATATTACCTACAGATTTACCGTCTAGTGATATAATGAAAGAAGAAAAGTCTTCCGTATTACTTGCCCCACCATCAGACTTTTGTAGGCGTTCACGTTTTTTAATGGCAGAGTCAGATAAAAAACTCGTATCTGCAAAAAAAGTACTAAATGATAGATTATAGGTGCCTAAGTTGTTAGTCTGTAAGCTATAACCAAAACCAAAACCTATTTTTTCTGTTAATTCATATTCTTCAACCAAATCTGCAAATAATATGGCTAAATCCCATGCTTGTCCAAAATTTGGATTAAACTTTCCTATGAAAGCTGAAAATTTACCAGATTCGTAATTAAATTTTAATTCTTGTACGTAAAGTCCTTCTGATTTCAAAAATTGATTTCTATTAAAAGAAACGTCATTTATAGGTTCAAAAATAAAGTTCCCATCAATAAAGAAATTATTTCCTAATTCTAGTCTTGGTGTAATTTCAACCGTTAGATATGTAATTGATGTTTTATTGTCATCATTGTCTGGATTAATTATTATATCTGATTGTATTGCAAAATAGGCTTCGCCTGAAAATATTGAATCAGGTCTTTGAGCATTGACTGTGGTGCCGAGATATAAAAAGATGTAACTAGAAATATAAATGATATTTATAAATGTCTTATGTATCATAGACTATCACCATTTTTATTGTTGTTATTGATAATCATTATCAATAATTATATATTTTGTAGATAGTAAAATTTATTTTGTATGTCAATAAATGTTTTATAAAAATATTGATTATTAAAATAATTCCTACTTGGCAAGAAGCATAAATATGATAAAAGCGAATACAGTTATAAAGAAAAGAGGGCGATTAGCTCAGTGGGAGAGCACTACCTTGACATGGTAGGGGTCACTGGTTCAATCCCAGTATCGCTCACCATCAATTATTATCTAAAAGTCAATTTATACTCTTTGAATATATAGTTATGAATAAAGAAAAGTGGATAAATTTTAGAAAAAATTGACTTCAAAAAGAAAAAGAAGTAAATTTCAAAATTATATGTAGTTTATAAAAAAAAGAACGGGATGGTAGGGTAATGAAAGTTAAAAATTCTTTGAAATCTTTGCGTGGGCGGCATCAAGCTAATCAGATTGTACGCCGAAGAGGACGTGTGTTTATCATCAATAAGGTGAATAAAAGATTTAAAGCACGACAGGGTTGAAAAATACTCGTTACATAATTTTTATACAAAAAATGTAAAGTGTAAGCTAGATAATTGAGGGTGGAATGAACAAAAAAGAAAATGAGAAATGGAATAAAAACATGGATCAGAACGCTCATACACAGATGTATCACAATTTTTTAATATTTGCTAAATGGTTACTTATATTGGGTATTTTTATTTTGATGATTTTGTTTTTTTTCGTTTATGAATAATTACGAACTTATATTATGGTTTTGTAATTAGCTGTTCTTAAAGATAGTAAGGACAACGAAAGTAGAGTTGTTATTTTATTAGAAATTGCAAAAAGACTACTGCAAGTGGGTAGAAAAAACCGCAGAAATTATCTTCTTATTAATGCCCCTGATGTACAGAGTATTAAAACATTTAAAAAATGCAATATTAGTTGAAATATTTGCGCTATTGAAAAATCTATAAATCATTCAAGTTTCTGCCAAGGAAAATGTTGATGCTATGTCAATAGAATTTATGTCCTGTATTATATGAACTCAATCTATGGATGTTTTATCTTCATAATCTAACTTAGTTAGATATAAATCCGTTATGAAGCAACTTCATTGTAAGAAAACAGTGCCTATGACTTCTATGTTGCAATTAGTATCTGCTTTTTTGTTGCATGGGCAGCTTATCTAGCACCTGAAAACGTTAATATATTAGAAATTATAATGCACTCCTTCCTCAGTCATTATTGTTCCTAGTTATAGGGTGGTAAGTTTCACAGGAAGGAGGCGCAATATTTTTTGCGTGAATTAGTCTATAAGCTTTAAAGAAGAAGGAGTGGGAAGGTTTTATACCTTGTCGGAAGAGGACACGTAGCCAAAACATTAGCAGAAGAAAATGTATCCTATGATCAACTATTTTTTGTGATAATACAATGACGCTCTTTTTTTATGTTAAAAAATGGTCGCAGAGATATTAAAAAGTTCATAAAGTTAAATCAGTACCAATACGATACAGTACTTATTTATTTATACGATTTTTTGTTTTATTTACGACGACCACGGTTTGCAGAGGGTATCATACCTTCCATCTGAGCTGCTTTACGAGCAAGCTTACGGCAACGGCGTATCGATTCTGCTTTTTCACGAGCTTTGCGTTCAGAAGGTTTCTCATAACAATCACGTAGTTTCATTTCACGAAACAAACCTTCACGTTGAAGTTTCTTCTTCAAAGCACGGTAAGCTTGATCTACATTATTATCACGAACAGATACTTGCATATTTTATCCTATCTTTTAAACTCATATATGCCTGCATAGCAGGTAAGAAATTAAATGTCTATGGTTATGATGTTAACATATTTTCACCTTGTATCAAAGGGTTAGTTTTTGCATAGTAAGCAATATGGTAAACCAAATACTTTATGATAAAGAAAAACAAGCTATTCTTAGAGCAGTGTTACCTGAAGCTGAGAAATATGGTTTTAGCATAGAGGTGATACAGACCGCGATCTCTGATGCTTTACTATTGCCAGAAATTTTACATTTATGTTTCCCACGAGGGGTTATTGATTTGGTGGTGTATTTTGTTCAACAAGGAACCCAACAAATGACCCAAGAATTAGAGAGTATAGATTTATCGGATATGAAAATACGTCAACGTATTCACACTTCCGTTAAAAAAAGATTAGAGATAGACTTACCTTATAAGAAACTTTCTAAACGTGCGTTCTCTATACTGGCATTACCAATGCATGCTATAGATGCGTTGAAATTATTGTACCAAACTAGTGATGAAATTTGGAAAAGTATAAAAGATACGAGCTTAGATGGTAATTTTTATTCTAAACGTATTATTCTAGCAGGGTTATATACTTCTGTACGATTGGTATGGTTAGAAGATAATAGTGAAGGGCAGCAGGATAGCTGGATATTCTTAGATAAACAAATTGAGCATGTTATGCAATTTGAACAGAAAAAATATAAATTAAAAACATGGTCAGAAAACTTACCCAACCCGATAGCTATATTAGCAAAATACACAGATATATAAATATTTATTCAGGGCATTGACCTAAAGGATAGAGGGCTGTGATATGTGCCATTTTCCTATTAGGTCTGGAGCCTTGTTTTCCATAAATATATAATTTCTGGCAAGAGTTATTATTATATGAACTTTCTAAGGCTTTTCTCATAGTTTTGTCAGAATCACCTAATAAATTTGTCATAACTGCATCATGGTGACGGCGGTTGTCTCCTAATTCTTGACCAGTAATTGCACGAATATGTTGTTCGAATTGTCCTGTATAACAAGCATCATGAGTCCAGTGACCAGAATTATGAATGCGAGGCGCAATTTCATTTATTAATAAGTTATCACCACAGACAAATAACTCTATACTTAAGATGCCAATATAATCTAAAGATTCTAATAACTTTTTTGCCATTTCTTTTGCTTTTTCTTGAATAATATCAGAAATATCGTGGGCAGGAACAAGGCTAGTATGAAGTATGTGTTGCCTATGTTGGTTTTCACTTAGGTCATAAATAGAAATATTTCCTTGTTGGCAACGGGCAGCGATAATCGATACTTCCTTATCAAAAGGAACCAGTCTCTCCAAAATCGCAGGACGATTATCTAAATCAGAAAAAATATTGTATAAATTACTTTCAGGCGTAATCAACCATTGTCCTTTGCCATCATAGCCAAATTTTCGTGTTTTCAGAATCCCAGAAC
>CAYMEP010000033.1:0-8473 GCA_964389695.1 uncultured Rhodobiaceae bacterium
GCAAATGGTATATCCGCTAATTGAGGCACCTGCGTTAAGCTCGCAGTCATACCTTTATGATCAACAGCCACATAATCTGGCATATCACGTTCAGCATTCTGAATAGCTTCCAATACTAAAATAAGATTACGTGACTTTTCTCTAACAGAGACAACATCTCCGACTTTCAAACGAGCTGAAGGAATATTACACGGTTTTCCATTCACTAAAACATGACCATGGTTAACAAATTGTCGTGCGGCGAAGACCGTCTGAACAAATTTTGCTCTATAAACTATCGTATCTAACCTTTGCTCCAAAAGACCAACAAGATTTTCACTTGTATCTCCTTTGATTCTCTGGGCTTCTGTGTATATACGCCTAAACTGCTTTTCAGTTATATTGCCATAATGCCCTTTTAGCTTTTGTTTTGCACGCAACTGCAATCCAAAATCCGAAAGTTTTCCACGTCTATTCTGTCCATGCTGTCCTGGACCATATTCACGACGATTCACAGGACTTTTAGGACGCCCCCATATGTTCTCTCCCATACGGCGATCAATTTTGTATTTAGTGCTAATCCGCTTGCTCATGCGGTTGTTACCTCTCATAAATTATATAAACAGCTATTCTCTATAGCCAGCTGGGAGTATAACCAGCGAAATCGTTCTGTAAAGCCTAAATTGTATTCTTTATTATACTTTTTTTTATTCCACTATTTTTCTACGGTATTAGATTTGTGTACCGGAAGACTTAAACCTTTTGAAATAGCCAAAACTTGTTTTTTTAAAACTTTATCTCTTCCATCACGTGGCCAACGCAACAATGCATTAATAATTCCTCGTAAACTTCTTACTTCTTGTTCTGTTAGCTGTGCTCTATGAAATAAGTTTCGTAAATTTTGCATCATAACTGGCTTTTTCTCAGCTGGAGATAAAAATCCAGCGGAATCTAATGCAGCTTCTAAATGCTCAAAGAAGCCTATTAGTTCTTGTTTTTCTGCATATTGCGTTGCTGCTCTTTCTTCTCTCCAGCTTAAAGTATTATCTTTAATCTCATACCATCGATAGGCGAGCAACAAAACAGCTTGTGCTAAATTCAAAGAAGAAAAATTGGGATTTAATGGCACTCTGCAGATAATATCGGCTAAAGAAATATCTTCATTATCTAAACCTGACCGTTCTGATCCATAAAGTATTCCTGTTTTTGTTCCTAAGTCTGCTTGTTGATGAATAATGCCTGCAGCTTTTTCGAGTGTAACGACAGGTTTGACCATATCTCTATGTCTTGCTGTGCTCGCTATAATATAGGATAATCCTTCTAAAGCTTGTTTTGTAGAGTTAAACTTTTTTGCCTTATGAATCACCTCATCTGCTCCAGCAGAAGCTTTAATAGCTCGTTCCATGTCCCATCCTTGGCGAGGATTGACGAGACGTAAATCAGTTAAACCAAAATTTAACATTGCACGTGCCACCGTACCAATATTTTCTCCTAATTGAGAGTTCACTAGAATAATTGCTGGTTTTAATACTTCACTCATTGCATAACAATAAGAAACCCAAGCCCAAGCGTAAAGAACAATATACTCAATTTGAACGAAAAATTATGATGCATAAAACCAAACGACAATCCCTATAACCATAATACGCAATATTGTTATAGAGTTGATCTACCCAACATTATTTATTTCATGTTGCATCATTCAACCAATTTCCTCACTTTTTATTTTTACTCTAACAAACCCCCTTTAATCAATATAAAAGCTCTGCTATAAGCCATAATGATGCCCATAGGAAAAAAGGAAAATCAATGTCTAAAATTAAGGTAAAAAACCCCGTCGTTGAAATGGACGGAGATGAAATGACACGTATTATTTGGCAATTTATCAAAGAAAAGCTTATTCACCCTTATCTTGACATTGATTTAAAATATTATGATTTAGGCATCGAATGTCGTGATGATACAGATGATCAAATTACGATTGATGCAGCAGAGGCAATTAAGAAATATGGTGTTGGGGTAAAATGTGCAACCATCACACCTGACGAACAACGTGTTGAAGAATTTGGTTTAAAACGCATGTATAAATCTCCCAATGGGACGATTCGTAATATACTTGGCGGCACTGTATTTCGTGAACCGATTACTTGTGAAAATGTACCTCGGCTTGTGCCAGGATGGACAGATCCAATCGTCATTGGTCGTCATGCCTTTGGAGATCAATATCGTGCAACAGATTTCCTTGTTCCAGGAAAAGGTAAAATGAGTATCAAATGGGAAGCAGAAGATGGCAGTGAAACCATCGAACGTGAAGTATTTGATTTCCCAAGCGCGGGAATTGCCATGGCGATGTATAACCTTGATGACTCGATTCGTGATTTTGCTCGTGCCAGCATGAACTATGGTCTAGAACGTAAATGGCCAGTTTATCTGTCAACGAAGAATACCATCATGAAAGCTTATGATGGACGTTTTAAAGATTTATTTGAAGAAATTTATCAAGCAGAGTTCAAAAAAGAATTTGAAGCCGCAGGGATTACCTATGAGCATCGTTTGATTGATGATATGGTTGCTTGTGCAATGAAATGGTCAGGAAAATTTGTCTGGGCATGTAAAAATTATGATGGTGATGTTCAATCAGATACTGTTGCACAAGGGTTTGGATCTTTAGGTCTGATGACTTCAACTCTTCTCACCCCAGATGGAAAAATCATGGAAGCAGAAGCCGCTCATGGAACAGTGACTCGTCATTATCGTCAACACCAAGAAGGCAAAGAAACCTCGACCAATTCTATCGCATCGATTTTTGCATGGACGAGAGGATTGATTAAACGTGGGCAATTGGACGATAATCAAGATCTGATTAACTTTGCCACGACATTAGAATCTGTCTGCGTGCAAACCGTTGAGAGTGGACATATGACAAAGGATTTGGCACGACTTATTAGCCCAGAACACAAATGGCTCACAACAACAGGATTCTTAGATAAGGTTGATGAAAATCTTCAAAAGGCTATGGGGTAAAAATCCATAAATATGAGTTCATTAAAGAATCTAAAAACACAAATAAAAGAGTTTCTCAAAGAGGGTGCTCCAGAAGTCATGACAATTTCTGGAGATTGGGGAAGTGGAAAAACCTTTGCGTGGAATAAGTATTTTGAAGAGAATAAAGAATCTAAAAATATAAAACTTGAGCAATATTCCTATATTTCACTATTTAGCACTCACTCGATTGACGAATTGAAATTTTCTATTTTTCAAAACAATGTAAAGATAAACGGTAATGAAAATTTAAATAAAGTTAAAACTTTTGGTAAAAAACTAACCAGTCTTGCACCAGATGGAGTTCAGTACTTTAATCTTGGAGACTTAGCAACCAGAGCAATCTCATTTCTTTCAGTCAAAGAGACTATAATATGCTTCGATGATTTTGAGAGAATGAACAGCAACCTTGCGCCTGAAGAAGTATTAGGTTTAATATCTGAATTAAAAGAAGAAAAAAAAAATAAAATAATTCTCATTATGAATGATAACGAACTTTCAGAAGAACAAGACAAATCCTATAAAACTTATAGAGAAAAGGTCGTTGATAAACATTTTCAATTTACTCCTACCCCTACAGAATGTGTTGAAATTATTTTTGACAAGGAAAGTAAAGATAAAGAAATATTGATAAAGAAATGCGAAATACTCAAGATCAATAATATTCGTATTATACAGAAAATTGCTAAATTAAAAGAAAAGTTAAATTCATTACTCACTAATTGTGAAGCTGAAACCAATGAGGTAGTATTATCTAGTTTAATACTTTTTACCTATGCTTTCTATACCAAGCATCGTTTCTCTACCTCGTACAGTCTAGACGATAATAGAGACAATTATTCCATACTTACAGACTATGGACACCGTGACACTACAGAACTTGATCTAAAAATAGATGATTTTATAAGACAAGGGTATTTAACAGATAAAGACACCATTAAAGAATTGATTAATCAACATGATAAAGAAATTAAAAATAACAAACAGTATAAGTCTACATATGACCCTCTCCTAGTAGCACAAGACATGTTCTACAGTAATTTTGCTGATAATCAAAAAGATGTCATAAATCAAGTGTACCAAACTACAAAAAATCATATTCAACATATACTTACAAAAGATTTACATATGTCGTTAAATATACTTGAAACACTGGAATGCGGTGAACAAGTAGATGAACTCATTGAATTGTTTGTGCCTACAGAACATAATATAAGCAATATTCATTCAATCCTCACTAACAAAAAACTAAAAAATAAAATCATAGAAAAATATCAAGTAAATAAAATAAAGAATCAAAAACCTCTTAAAGAAATTTTGAACGATATTGTAGAAAATCCCAATGCAACAATGCTACAATATGATGAAGTAAAAATACTAAACTCTATAGAAAAGGATGATTATAAAAAATTATTCAAACAAACAGAACACACACAAGAATGGATGGACAAAGTCTTACAAATGCTCCTTCAAAAAGACCTAATCGGTACTTCTGATGAACAGAAAAAATTAACCCAAACCGTAAGAGATGTCCTTACGGAAATAGCGGAAGAAGAGAAAAATAATAATACTGGAGATATTATAAATCAAAAACGAGTTGAGTCGTATCTTAATAATAGATAATCAAAAAATTACCCCAGCCCTTTGAAGACAGTATCGAGAGCTTCTTGCGGATTAGATATATCTGACCCGCCTGCCTGTGCCATATCTTTACGACCGCCTCCGCCTTTTCCACCCAACTGTTCCGCACCTAGACGAACCAATTCAACTGCATCAAACCTATCCGTTAAATCATCACTGACTCCAACACAAATTCCTGCTTTTCCTTCATCAATCGCAATCAAACACACCACGCCCGACTCAATTTGTTTCTTTGCATCATCAACCAACCCACGTAATGATTTGGCAGGAATATCCTGTAACACTTTGCCAAAAAACTTAATCCCTGAAATTTCTTGAACCGAATCAGAAAACGATTCACTTCCTTCTGAACCACCCATCGCCAATTTCTTTTTCGCTTCAGATAATTCATGCTCTAATTTCTTACGTTCTTCTAATAAAGACTGAATCCGTTTTGGCACATCATCGATACTTGATTTTAGAATCTGTGCTGAGTCTTGAGCAATATTAGCTTGTGATTGCATAAATAATCGTGCTGCATCAGCTGTCTTTGCCTCAATACGCCGCACACCCGAAGCAACCGCTCCTTCTTGTATAATTTTTAACAACCCGATCTCACCCAAACGCTCAACATGAGTGCCACCACAAAGCTCTACAGAATAATAAGACCCTCGAGCTTTCTTATCCTCATCACGCCCCATAGATAAAACACGAACCTCATCACCATATTTTTCACCAAACAATGCTAAAGCGCCTGCTTCTACCGCTTCTTTTGGTGCCATAAGCCGAGTCGTCACCGATTGATTTTGTCGTATCATCTCATTAACAATTTGTTCTGCCTTCGACAAATCTTCTGCCGTCACTGCCTTAGAGTGACTAAAGTCAAAACGTAAATAATCTGCCTCCACTAATGACCCCTTTTGTGTCACATGCTCCCCTAGAACTCTGCGTAAAGCTTCATGTAATAAATGCGTTGCAGAATGATTTGCTCTTATGGCTTGTCGTCTATCAGTATCAATTTGTAGATGAATTACATCTGCCACAGAAAAACTGCCCTGCTCAATAATTCCTTGATGAATAAACAAATGCCCAACTCTTTTTTGAGTGGTCACAACTCTCATCACATTCTCACCTTGCGTAATGATACCACTATCACCCGCCTGCCCTCCAGATTCAGCATAAAACGGCGTTTGCGAGGCTAACAACATAACCTCCTGTCCTTTTTCTGCTTTTGAACAAGAGTTTCCGTCTATAATCAATGCCGTAATTTCTGCATCAGCAGAGTCTGACTGATACCCTACAAACTCATGCGGTGTATCTTGAGCGGCCAAATCAAACCAAATTTTTTCTTCCGCCGCATCACCAGAACCAGACCAATTTGCACGGGCTGTTGCACGTTGTTTTTCCATCGCACGCTCAAACCCTCCTATGTCTACTTCTAAACCACGATCACGAAGAGCATCTTGCGTTAAATCAAGTGGAAACCCATAAGTATCATAAAGCTTAAAAGCAATATCCCCAGATAACATATTACCTGAAACATGACTTAACTCATCTTCTAAAAGCGTTAACCCTCGTGACAGTGTCTCACGGAACCGTTCTTCCTCATGACGTAAAGTCTCACAAATCAACATATCAGCCTGTTCTAATTGCGGATAAGCTAAAGACATTTCTTGCTTCAAATAAGGAACTAAACGCCATAAAAGTGGATCTTTTGTTCCCAAAAGCTGTGCATGACGCATTGCACGACGCATAATCCGACGTAAAACATAACCACGACCCTCATTTGATGGCAGAATACCATCCGCAATCAAAAACGCACAACAACGTAAATGATCCGCAATCACACGATGACTCGAAAGAAATTTTCCTGTCGCTGATTGTCCACTTATATCAACAGAGGCAGAAATTAAATTCTGAAATATATCTGTCTCATAATTATTATGCTTTCCTTGCAACAAGGCCGTAATTCTTTCTAAGCCCATACCCGTATCGATAGAAGGTTGTGGTAAAGGACAACGAGTACCATCTGCTAATTGATCAAATTGCATGAAAACTAAGTTCCAAATCTCAATAAATCTATCACCATCCTCATCAGCACTACCTGGAGGACCACCTGCAATCTCTGGACCATGGTCGTAAAAAATTTCCGAGCAAGGACCACAAGGTCCTGTATTTCCCATAGACCAAAAATTATCATCCGTCGCAATACGAATAATCTTTTCATCAGAAAATCCTGCAATTTTCTTCCAAAGTGTAAATGCCTCATCATCTTCAGCATAAACCGTCACTAATAAACGATTAGGGTCAATCATTAAGAATTTGGTTAAAAATTCCCACGCATAATAGATGGCTTCTTCTTTAAAATAATCTCCAAAAGAAAAATTACCCAACATTTCAAAAAATGTATGATGCCGTGCTGTGTATCCAACATTATCTAAATCATTATGTTTACCACCTGCACGAACACATTTCTGCGACGTAGTGGCTCGTTGATAAGGTAAGCTATCCTGTCCAACAAACACATTTTTAAATTGAACCATACCTGCATTTGTAAACAAAAGCGTAGGGTCATTTACAGGCACTAATGAAGAAGAAGACAGAATTTCATGATCATTATCACCAAAATAATTTAAAAATAAATTACGTATATCCGCTAAAGACTTTGACACCAGATTTTTTCCTATCTTTGGTTTTTCAACTTTGATGTCATATATTTATAATGATATATAGCGATATGTCTTCATTAAAAAATTTAAGCGATCTGTGGAGTATCAAGTTTTTCTTTATTTTCAATTAAATCTTTTTCTTCATTTTTTCCAAGCCCTGAAGCATCACGTACTCTTTGTTCTATTTCTTCTGCAATTTCTGGATTTTCTTTTAAGAACTTACGTACATTTTCTTTTCCTTGTCCGATTCTCTGTTCATTATAAGAATACCAGCTTCCAGCTTTTTCTATAATTTCTTCTTTTACTCCAAGATCAATCACTTCACCCATTTTAGAAATACCTTCTCCATATAGAATATCAAATTCTACGACACGGAAAGGAGGTGCTACTTTGTTTTTAACTACTTTAACACGTGTTTGGTTTCCAATAACTTCATCACGCTCTTTAATTGCACCAATCCGTCGAATATCAAGGCGCACAGAAGAATAAAATTTCAATGCATTTCCACCTGTTGTTGTTTCAGGATTTCCAAACATCACACCAATTTTCATTCTAATTTGGTTAATAAAGATTACCATTGTATTTGAGCGTGAGATGGATCCTGTTAGTTTTCGTAAAGCTTGGCTCATCAACCGTGCTTGTAACCCTGGCAGACTATCGCCCATATTGCCTTCTAATTCTGATTTGGGAGTTAAGGCTGCAACCGAATCAATAATAATAAGATCAACGGCGCCCGAACGTACAAATGTATCTGTAATTTCTAAGGCTTGTTCTCCATTATCTGGTTGTGAAATTAGCAATTCTTCTAAATTGACCCCTAATTTTGCAGCATAGCTTGGATCGAGTGCATGTTCTGCATCGACGAAACTAACAACACCTCCTGCTTTTTGTGCATTTGCGGCAATATGTAATGCTAATGTTGTTTTTCCTGAACTTTCAGGACCATAGACTTCTATGACTCGTCCTTTAGGCAACCCACCAATTCCTAGAGCGATATCAAGCCCTAAAGAGCCTGTTGGTATAGATTCAATCTCAATAACAGCGGCAGATTCACCAAGTTTCATTACTGAACCTTTTCCATAGCTACGTTCAATCTGACTTAATGCCGCTGCAAGTGCTTTTTGTTTTCCGTCTTTATCATTCATTAGATTCACCAAATTATC
>CAYMEP010000034.1:0-8374 GCA_964389695.1 uncultured Rhodobiaceae bacterium
GTGTTATTACCGTCCTTATTTTATTTCATAGTTTTGCTTATTTAGGTATTTCGCCAGAGGTTCAACTTCATTCTGCAGTGGGGACTTCGCTTGCATTGATTGTGATTACGTCTTTGCGGTCTAGTTATGGGCATTATAAAAAATCTTCTATTGATTTTGTTATTATTCGTCATTGGGCGATTGCAATTATCACTGGCTCGGTAGCGGGATCAATGATTATTCGGTTTATTGATGCGGATATTTTGCGTGTTAATTTTGGACTTTTTTGTGCTTTTCTTGCAATTTATATTACATTTTTTAAAAGGAAGTTATCTAATTCTGGTTGTTTTCCTTCTTTACCTTGGCAATGGTGTATTGCTGTTATGATTGGTTTTTTATCATCTTTAATGGGGATTGGAGGTGGTATGTTTTCGGTTGCAGTATTGGTTATGTTTGGTTTGCCGATTCATAAAGCGGTTGGAACATCTGCTGCTTTGGGTTTTTTAATTGCATTACCTGCTGCGATTGGATTTATGGTTTCAGGGTATGATATTGTAGGTTTACCCCCTTATTCTGTGGGGTATGTGAGTTTTCTTCCCATACTTATTCTGATGCCATTTACATGGATTGCTGTACCTTGGGGGGTTAAATTATCTCACGCAGCACCACAAAAGTTGCTTGAACGTATATTTGGAATATGTTTATTTTTAAGTGGTTTGAATATGTTACTATCCTGAGTGGTTTAAATTTTTTGATCATATTCACCAATTTCAGGAAATTTTGATAATACTAAATCGATAGCATTGAACATGGTCTGCATTTGTGTTTTAGAAACAGGGCTTTCTACAACGACGACAAGACTAGGTTTGTTAGAGGAAGCACGTATAAGCCCCCATGTTCCATCTTCAAGCGTTATACGTACGCCATTGATTGTATTTATCTCTATAATTTTTTGGTCTAAGAATAACTTATTTTCTGTTTGAAGTGTTTCAAAATATTTTGTGATTTGTTCTGATATTAGATATTTTTCTTTATCAGAACAATAGGGTGACATTGTTGGTGATCCCCAGCTTTGTGGTAAAGTTTTACGTAAGTCAGCCATAGTCTTTGTTGTGTTATTTAACATATCACAAATGACTAAAGCCGTTATTAAACCATCATCATAGCCTCGACCAATGGGCGCATTGAAGAAAAAATGTCCACTTTTTTCGAAACCAGCAAGAGAATTGGTTTCAAAAATACGCCGTTTCATGTAGCTATGCCCTGTTTTCCAGTATTCTGTTGTGGCATTGTATTTTTTTAATATTGGATCTGTAGCAAAAAGACTTGTAGATTTTACATCTGTAACAAATTTAGCATTAGGATATTGCTTGGCAAGATTACGTGCGATTAAGACACCCATTTTGTCAGAAAAAATTTCTTCTCCCTCATTATCAACAACGCCACAACGATCGCCATCGCCATCAAAAGCTAATCCAATATCTGCTTTTGTTTCTAATACTTTATCACGAAGAGCATGTAGCATTTTTAGATCTTCAGGGTTAGGATTATGGTTTGGAAAATTGTAATCTAGATTGCAATTTAAAGGAATTACCTCGATTCCAATATTTTGTAGTACCTCAGGGGCAAAATATCCTGCCGTTCCATTTCCACAAGCAATCACAGCTTTTAGCTTACGTTCCATTTTATAATGAGCTGTTAAGTCATCAATATAAATTTTATGTATATTCGGGATTAAGTGATAACTTCCTCCTTCCCTGTGAATGCCTGTATTATTGAGGACAATATTACGGAGTTTTTTCATATCTTCAGGGCCGAATGTTAATGGTTTATCTGCCCCCATTTTTACTCCTGTCCACCCGTTTTCATTATGACTTGCAGTGACCATGGCAACAGCTTTCGTATCAAGATGAAATTGTGCAAAATAACTCATAGGTGATATTGCCAGTCCAATATCTATGACTTTGATTCCAGCACTGATTAGTCCTGTGATGAGTGCTAATTTAATAGATTGTGAATAGCTACGATAATCATGTGCGACTGTAATATCTGGTGTAATGTCTGGTGTTTTGGAGTATTCATGTAATAAAGTGCCTAAGCCGAACCCTAAAGCTTGTACGCCCATTAAATTGAGATCTTTCCCAAACTCCCACCTTGCATCATATTCTCTAAAACCTGTGTCTATAATGAGAGGTTTTGTTTCAAATTCTGCGGTATTTTCTTTAACAGTTTGGTCTGGTTGAAACATATTTATCCTTAATGTGATTACAATAGTTTTACAATTTATACATGCTTATCTATAAGAAACATATGAATGATTTACGTCAAGATATTATACGTTTAAAACTATCTAATCAGGATATTCCTGAAGTTAATATTAATGGTTTGCCAGTATTTAAGTCTGGTAGTGTTTGGATTGTTGGGGCGGGGCCAGGTGATGCAGGTTTATTGACGCTCCATGCTGTGAATGCATTACAACAGGCTGATGTTATTATTTATGATGCTTTGGTTAGTGAAGATATTCTTGCTTTGGCACGTTTGGAGTCTGAAAAAATATACGCAGGTAAAAGAGGAGGAAAACCTTCTTGTCACCAGAGTGATATTTCTAATCAAATTGTAGAATTTGCAAAATTGGGAAAACGTGTTTTACGTCTTAAAGGTGGTGATCCGTTTGTTTTTGGACGTGGCGGTGAAGAGGCAGAAAAATTGGTTCAAGAACAAATAGAATTTCGTATTATTCCAGGAATTTCTTCAGGAATTGGTGGTTTGGCTTATGCAGGAATTCCATTGACTCATAGAGATATAAATCATGCCGTCACTTTTGTAACGGGGCATTTAGCAGGTAATTCTGCGGAAGAGTTGTTAGATTGGCAGGCGATTGCCCAAGGGTCCCCTGTGATTGTGTTATATATGGCAATGAGTCGTTTATCGGTGATTGTTGAAACATTGCAGAAATTTGGTCGCTCTGAGCATGATCCGATTGCGATCGTGACGCAAGCTACAATGCCTGAACAGAAAATATTTCGTAGCCATTTGGGCACAGTGATTGATGATATAAAAGGAAAAGTGTTTTCACCGCCTGCCATTATTGTTGTCGGAAAAATTGTTGAGATTGGAAAAATTTTAGAATGGTTTTCTCCCGTTCAAAGTTAAATTTTAAAAATATCAATATTGCTATATACTGTAGCAGTCTGATTATTTTGAAGAGGATAATATGCAGTTAGATTTCAGTGCTGAAGATGAGTTGTTTCGTATAGAGGTCAAAGAGTTTATTACTACTTTTTATCCGCAAGAGTTACGAAAACGCCGTATTGGTGAATATAGTAAAGAAGAGTATTTATCTTGGCATCGTATTTTGGCAAAAAAAGGTTGGGTTGCTCCCCATTGGTCTAAAGACTTTGGAGGTCCTTCTTGGACAGCGGCTAAGCGTTATATTTTTGAAGAAGAATGTGCCAAGGCAGAAACAATTATTATTTGGCCTTTTGGGATTACGATGCTTGCTCCTGTTTTGATGAATTTTGGTAATCAGCAACAACAAGACTATTATTTGCCACGTATTTTATCTGGTGAGGATTGGTGGTGTCAGGGGTATTCTGAACCGAGTGCTGGTTCTGATTTAGCGTCTTTGAAAACGAAAGCTGTACGTAATGGTGATACATATATTGTAAATGGTCATAAAACTTGGACAACGCTTGGACAGTATGCTGATTTTATTTTTTGTCTTGTTCGTACCAGCTCTGAAGATAAACCTCAAAAAGGGATCTCCTTTTTATTGATTGACCTTTCCTCTGAAGGGATTGAAATGCGCCCTATTAAGACGATAGATGGTGGTCGTGAAATCAATGAAGTCTTTTTTACAGATGTGCGTGTTCCTGTTGCTAATTTGGTTGGTGAAGAAGGTGTAGGTTGGGAGATTGCAAAATTTTTATTGAGTAATGAACGTGGGTCTATTATTGGTGTTGCCCGTTCACAAAAGATAATTGAAGAGATTAAAGAGATTGCCCATAAAGAATATGCGAATGGCATTCTTCTCATTGAAGATTCTTTGTTTTTACGTAAATTATCTAGTTTAGAGATTGAATTAGAAACTTTGCGTTATACAGAGTTACGTACTTTGGCGGCGGAAGATCAAGGTAATATGGTTGGTCCTGAGGTTTCATTATTGAAAATTAAAGCGACTGAAATTCAACAAAATGTTATGGAATTGATGATGGAAGTTATTGGGTATTATAATTTACAAAATGTTCCTAGTTTTGGTGTTGTTGATGTGACGAATTTAGCTGGTGCTGATTATAGTTTTGGTGTTTCCCAAGAGTATTTCAATCGCCGTAAGACGTCTATTTATGGTGGTTCTAATGAAATTCAACGTAATATTATTGCCAAATTTGTACTTGGTTTGTAAAGGAATATTTATGGATTTTAAGTTTACAGAAGAGCAAGTTTTATTACGTAATATGGTTCATGACCTTGTTCGAGACAAATATAGTTTTGAAAAAAGAATAGAAATCAGCACTAGTGATATGGGTATGAGTCAAGAAAATTGGCAAGAATTTGCTTCATTAGGCTTGTTAGCCATGCCATTTTCTGAAGAGTTCGGTGGTTGTGGGGGTGGTTCGATTGAAACGATGATTATCATGGAAGAGTTTGGCTCTGCTTTAGTGACAGAGCCTTATTTATCTAGCATTGTTTTATGTGGAGGTTTATTGTCACGTCATGCGAGTGTTGCACAAAAAGAAAAATATATCCCCTCTATAGGGTCTGGTGCTTCGATATGGGCATTAGCTTATAGTGAATTAAAAGGTCGTTTTCATCCTTCTTATGTAGAGACAAGCGTTCAAGAAACAGATGATGGATATATTTTAACAGGTAATAAGTCGGTTGTTTTGGGAGGACAATTTGCGAATTGGTTAATTGTATCTGCTCGTTATTCTGGTTTGGTTAATGATGAGTCTGGTATTGGTTTATTTATTGTTGATTGTTCTGCTTCTGGGGTTTCAACACGTCATTATGAAACAATTGATGGTGGTCGTGCTTGTGATGTTAATTTGTCAAATGTTTTTGTTGCCAAAGGTGCTTTGATTGGTCAGTTAGGAAAAGGCTTTGAACTTTTAGATGAGGCATTAGATTATGGGATTGCAGCTCTTTGTGCGGAGGCGGTTGGTAATATGCAAGCAACGAATATTGCTACGATTGAATATTGTAAGACACGTCAACAATTTGGTACTCCTCTTTCTAAGTTTCAAGTTTTACAACATCGTATGGTCGATATGTTTATGGAATGTGAGCAATCTATTTCTATGAATTATATGGTGAATATGAAAGTTAATGAACCATCTTTGCGTCGTAAGGCGTGTTCTGCAGCGAAAGTTAAGATTGGACAGGCAGGGCGCTTTATCGGACAAAATGCGGTTCAACTTCATGGAGGAATGGGCATGACTTATGAATTAAATATTGGTCATTATTTTAAACGTTTGACGTCTATTGAAACGATTTTTGGTTCGACGGATTATCATTTACAGCGTTATAGTTCTTAGATGCGTGATGGTATTTTAACCAGTCGTGAGGGAGCGGTTTTGACTATAACATTTTCTCGCCCAGAGACAATGAATGCTCTTGCGGACCCTGGTGATGCAGATATGTTTCGTCAAATCTTTTCTGAGATTGAAGCAGATATGTCTATTAAATCTGTTGTGTTAACAGGGCAAGGAAAGGCATTTTCTTCTGGTGGAAATGTTAAGGATATGCGTGATAGGAAGCATATGTTTTCAGGCACGCAAGAAGAGATTTGTTCTGAATATAGGGATAATGTTCATGAGATAGTTAGGTCTATTTGGCATTGTCCTGTTCCTGTGATTGCTGCGGTGAATGGTGTTGCTGTTGGTTTAGGGCATGATATTGCGGGTGTTTGTGATATTCGTCTTGCCTCTAAATTGGCGCGTTTTGGGTCACCTTTTTTAAAATTAGGTCTCATTGCAGGAGATGGTGGTGCATGGATATTGCAACAAAATATGTCTTATATGCGTGCGGCTTCATTGTTATTTTCAGCTAAATTGATAGATGCACAAACAGCGTATGATTGGGGTTTGGTTTTGGATATATTTGAGCCAGAAGTTTTGTTAGATGAAGCTTATAAGATGGCATATGATTTTTGTATACATCCTGCACAGGCGTTACGTTCTATGAAGAAATCTCTTCGTGATGCAGAGAAACAAACTTTGCAAGAAGCATTGGACTCTGCAGCGATTGTACAAAGTCAATTACATAGGTCTGATAATCATATTGAAGCAGTCACAGCATTGATTGAAAAACGTCTTCCTAAGTTTAAGGAATAGGGTGTTTTTCTGTTATGATTTTTTTGCCATGTCAAAGAATTTCATTGTTTGTTCCATACCTTGATTAAGTTTTTTTGCTGTTTCCATATCAGAAATGTTATCCCAATTTTGGGTGACTTGTTCGGCGGTAACGTCTTTTCCTAAATATACTCCTTGTGTTTCAACAATGTGAGCACTTGCAAAACACCCAGCTCCCGCAGAAATAATTTGTCCTGTGGGTGCATTCTCTGAACACATAAAAATAACAGCGGGTGTGACGCTTTCTGGAGTTAGCATTTCTCCAGATTCTGGAGGAAGTAACCCTTCAGTCATTCTAGTCATAGCAATAGGCGCAAGAGCATTGAGGCGGATGTTATATTTTTCTCCTTCTAATTTAAGAGTATTCATCATTCCTATAACGCCAAGTTTTCCTGCTCCATAGTTTGATTGTCCAAAATTTCCATATAGTCCAGAAGAAGATGTTGTAAACATAATGCGTCCATATTCTTGTTCTTTCATGATAGGAAAAATAGCACGTGTAGGTTTCATACTCCCAATTAAGTGCACTTCTACGACTGTTTGAAAATCTTCTACTGTCATTTTTGCAAAACTTTTATCTCTAAGTATTCCTGCATTATTGACTAATATATCGATACGTCCAAAAGCATTTAATGTTTCTTCTACCATATTTTGTACGCCAGAATCATCTGTCACAGAAGCGCCATTGGAGATTGCTTTGCCACCATTATCAATAATAGTTTTGACAACGTCTTCTGCAGCTTTTGATGTTCCACTAGATCCATCAACAGCACCACCTAAATCATTAATAACAAGATTTGCCCCTCTGCGTGCAAACTCTAGTGCGTGACTACGTCCTAAGCCTCCGCCTGCACCTGTAACGATAACTGTTTTTCCTGTAAAATCGAGTGACATGTTCATCTCCTTAATTGATAATCTACTTATTTCAAGTATAAAATTCTTATTTCTAAAATTCAATCATTTGTTTTATATGTTGTGCTACTTCAGGTTTTATGGTTGCTAACGCATCATAAAATTGTGAATAGTCATCTATTAGTATATTTGTATCTTTTGCGGTAAGAGGAGGGTTTGCATATCCAAATGATACACAAATGCAAGGGATATTAGCATTTTTTGCTGCTTGAATGTCGGTTTGAGTGTCCCCGACCATAATAGCACTTTGTGGTGTAGAATTAAGTCGTTTGATAGCTTCTAACATTGGTTCTGGATGAGGTTTTTCATGGTTGCAGGTATTACATCCAATGAGTGTGTCAAATTGTTTCCATAGGTCTAATTCTATGAGTAGTTTCTGTGCAAGGTTTTCTTGTTTGTTTGTGACGACAGCACATTTTATCCCCGCTTGATTTGCTTGTGTTAAGATTGTGTTTATTCCGTTATATATGTAGCTATTTTTTGATATATTCTGGTGATAGTCAGCGATGAATTCTTTGATGATGAGATGCTTTTCTTCTGCTGTGTAATTAATATTGTTATAGGAGAAACTACGTTCAAACATTTCATTTGAACCACCTCCAATACATTTTCTAAATTCTTCAGGTGGTAAAGGTGTTGCTCCTCTTGTTTGAATGACTTTATTAAAAGATGCTGACAGGTCTGGTGCGGTTTCAACTAATGTACCGTCTAGGTCAAATAAAAAAACAGTATTTGCGATCATAATGAAATTATTATACGGATATAATATGAAATTTGAAATTAAAAAATATAAATCACCTAATTATAATAATCGCCCTGATAATACAAAAATTGATTCAGTAATTTTACATTACACTCAAATGTTAGATGTTGAAGAATGTTTACAGGTTTTAAGTGATGTAGATCGTCAAGTATCGTCACATTACTTAATATGTAATAATGGAGATATTTTCTCTTTAGTTGATGAAAAATATCGTGCATGGCATGCAGGTGTTTCTTATTGGGATGGAAGAAGTGGTCTTAATGATAATTCAATTGGTATTGAAATTGTTTATGCACGTGATGAAGAAACAGGGTTTTGTTGTGCATATTCTGAAATACAAATGAAAGCATTACGTTTTTTATTATCTGAT
>CAYMEP010000035.1:0-8306 GCA_964389695.1 uncultured Rhodobiaceae bacterium
GTAGGATTGGGACAAGTTAAAATTAGATATGATGCTCCAGTTTCTTATAGTTTTGCCAACGGATCAAGTGTGGAGGGGGATTTTCGGATAGATGTAAATACTGGATTTATAAGTTATGTTGGTATAGGTGAAAAAGATACAGAAACTTCATACGACTTATCTGTCCAATTGATTTCTGGCAATACTTATGCCTTAACTGATGTTACGATTGATATCATCGAGGTTGATTTCTTATCTACTGTAAATGGGATAGATACTATTCATAGTTTTACTTTAGATGAGTATACAAGTGGAACAGAAGTGGCGGAAATGGTCGGTGATGTTACCAATGGTCGTCAAAATGTATTGTATACATTCCTTGATGGTACTTTGTCCTCTGGAGATTTTCGTATTGAAGAACAAACAGGTATACTTACTTATGTAGGGCATGGAGAAGATGTTCAACAAAAGTTAAGATATGTATTGTATCTAACGGCTAATGATAATGGTGAACTGAATAATGAGATTGTCTTAGTTGATATTGAAAATACATCACAGAGGCCAATCATTGTATCACCGTTGCAAGGTCAATCTTTGTTGAATACTGTGACAAATACGTTCTCTGTTAAAGAAAGTTTTGAGGAAGTAGATAATGTAGAGTTAATTTATACAGCTATTTTATCTGATGGAAGTGCATTGCCAAATTGGTTGTCGTTATCTAATGCGGGTACATTTACCACTACTATTGGCAATCATGATGATGATCTCACAGTTACCGTTACTGCGAGTAACGGTACATATGTTGTAGAACAAGATTTTTTATTGTCAATTTCTGATGAGTATGTGCCCGTATTTTCTTCAGGAGGGGTGTTTGAAATAAACATAGCTGAAAATACTAATGCAGCTACATATGATGCTTTGGTAGAGATTATTTATCCTGGTACAGAAGATTTGTCTCTGTCATTTTCTAGCTCTAGTGAGCATTTTTCGATATTTAAAAATGTACAGTTAAGTACTGGGAATCGTATTGTTTATAACCTTAGAGTCAGTGAGCAATTGGATTATGAAGTAAAACAAAGCTATGATATCACGCTTCAAATGCAAAACGCCAGTTCAAATAATGTTGGGGAATCAGCACAGGTAACGGTAAACCTTATAAATGTAGAGGAAGCTCCTGTCTTTGGTTCTTCAGGGTATACTTTCTTAGTTGATGAAGGTGAAAACCAGTCTGGTAATGCTCTGTCAGTTGGAACAGTCTTTGCGGATAATGGTAATGCTCGTACCGTGAAATATAATTTTAGAAACCAAACACAAAAACATGATGATTTTGAACTAGATGCTACTAGTGGTGAGATAAGTTATGTTGGGGCTGGTTTTGATTATGAATATAATTCTAGTTATAGGTTTTTTGTCCAAGCAGTCGGAAGTGATGGTGGCGTGGTATCAGAAGTAGAGGTGATTGTAAATGTCACGGATGTTCTGGAAACGCTACATTTTGTTTCTGGGGAGTATGTCTTAGGTGTTACCGAGAATAATATGCAATTAGACCAATATATTGGAAGGGTGTTGGCTGTGCGGGATGAAAATCCAGTAAACTCTAGTATTACCTATTCTTATGATGCAAACCCTGCCGATCAAAATTTTGTTTTAGCTGAAAATGGAGTGTGGTCATATAATGGAGAAAACGATGACTATGAGACAAAAGACTCTTATTTCTATGAAATAAAAGCAGAATATAGATTGAATGGTATTGTTCAAGAAACGGCCTATACCACTGTTACGATTAATTTGCTCAATGAGACAGAAGTGCCTGTGTTTGAGAAAAGTAATTATAGTTTTGATATAGCGGAAGATACATCGCCTGGGGTTATTGGGGCTGTTTCTGCTGATAATGGGAATGGGCATACAGTAGAGTATCGTTTTAGGAACCAAACACAAACATATAATGATTTTGAAGTAGATGCTACTAGTGGTGAGATAAGTTATGTTGGTTCTGGGTATAATTATGAGCTCGTATCTGAATATGTATTTTTTGTGCAGGCAGTTGGAAGTGATGGTGGATTATTTGCAGAAGCGCGTATCGTTGTAAATGTTCTCAATGTTCTTGAAGGTGCTGCATTTACTTTGGAAACATACAGTTTTGATGTGTCTGAGGATGTAGTTAGTGGACAATTACTGGGACAAGTCATTGCACTGAAGGATAGTGTTCATACCAATGGAACTACTGTTGTATATTCTCATGTAAGCGCTGGAAATGACCAAATTTTTAGTGTCGATTCAGCTACTGGAGAATTAATTTATCAAGGTAATGGTGAAGATTTTGAGTCAAATCAAACAATATACACGTATGAGATACAAGCTACATATGCTGTAGACAGTGTAACTTATACGGCAATTACAGTTGTCACTATTAATATTGTAAATGTAGATGAAGCACCTGTGTTTTCTAATGGTGGGTATCAATTCCATATTAATGAAGCAACGGATTATAGAGTAAATCCATATTTACTCGGTTCAGTTAATGCTAATAATGATGCCAGTGAAACAGTTGTTTATCAATTTACAAATGGTCTACAAGAATATAATGATTTTGTGTTGGATTCTACTAGTGGTGAAATCTCTTATGTTGGGTCAGGGCTGGATTATGAAGTTACGACAAGTCACACGTTGTTTGTTTCTGCTATTTCAAGTGAAAATGGATTGTCTGCTCAGATAGATGTAGAGATTATAGTAGATAATGTTGTTGAACCTTTGCATTTTGTAACTGATTACTATGTGTTTGATATAGGAGAAGACGTGCAGGTAAACCAAAGTATTGGGTATGTACTTGCTGCAGAAGATAATATTGAAACGGGTGCAAGCATTAGTTATTCTCATGTGAGTACTGGGAATAATCAGATTTTTTCTGTTAATTCAACTACTGGCGAGTTGAAGTATCAAGGTAATGGTGAGGATTTTGAAACAGGTGAAACGACATATACATATGATATATATGCAGAATATGACAGTAGTACGGGGAAAAAAGTAGCCACAACCATAGTTACAGTTAATATAATAAATGTAGAAGAGGTACCAGTATTTGATACAAGTAATCAATATTATTTTACTTTAGTAGAAAATAACATTTTCGCTAGCATTGGTACTGTTGAGGCTATAACCGAAGCGGATGATTTAATATATAGTTTTGTTGACGAAGCTGTGACCCCAGAAAGCTTTTTACTCAATGCTTATACAGGAGAGATTACTTATTCTGGACTTGGTGAAGATGCTGAAAGTGTAACGAGTTATGTCTTGAGGGTAGAGGCTAAAGATAGTTATGGTACTGCTGAAGTTTCTGTTGTAATCGATATTGTGGGTGTCAATGAAGCTCCGGTGGTGTATGAGGGTGTGCATGTAGCTTATTTAAATACGAGTAATGATACATATCAAATTGATGTTGATGCAGCATTCCGAGATTTAGAAGGTGCACCTTTAACTTTAACTGCGAGTCTTGCAGATGGGACAGATTTACCTGAATGGTTATCTTTTGTAAATGGTACTTTCTCTGTTGTTAACGGAAGTAATAATCCTAATTATGTTAATAATTATATTGCGGAGCTGATGATTACAGCAACTGATGGAGCTTACGATGCTACTGATACTTTGACGTTTGCTACGGGTGTAACCTTACCTACTTTTGTTAATAGTCGATACTCTTTTGATTTAGCTGAAAATGATGAAGGGGTTACGTCGCCGCTCATTGTTGGTGAAGTGCAGGCGTCGTCTGTTAGTGGAAATACTATGAAGTATACTTTTTCTGACGGAAGTAATAGATATGAAGATTTCTATTTAGATAATAATTCAGGTGAACTTTACTATATTGGTTATGAGTATAATTATGAATTATCTGCAGTGAAAAATTGGAATCTACAGATAAAGGCAACTGATGCATCAATTACCTTTAGAGATGTATATTCTATTGTGGATGTTGAAATTGTTCTTTTAGATGTTGAAGAAACACCTTATTTTTCTTCTTCTTTGTATAATTTTTCTTTACCTGAAAATATTGATGGGAGTGAACAATCTATTATTATTGGAACGGTCATAGCAAAAACGGAAACACGTGAAGATATATCCTATCAATTTTCTAATGGTACTTTACGTGAAGGTAGTTTTGCCATTGATGCAGTTACGGGTAAGGTAAGGTATACTGGGTTGGGTTTTGATGCAGAAATAAAAGATAATTATCAACTTTCTGTAGTGGCAACTGGTGTAATAAACGGTCTTACAAGTACAGTAGGTGTTAACGTAGCAGTAATTGATATTGAAAACCAGTTAGATGGTTTGGAAGTAAAAGAATTTGATCTTGTTTTTCAAACTCAACTTTATAAGTTTTATTTGCCAGAAGAAACGACCAATTTTAAAATTGGTACTGTGCAAGCAAGTGACGTTGCTAATAATTCTGTAATGTATAGTTTTGCTAATGGCTCTTTATTATATAAAGACTATCAAATTGATTCTATTTCTGGAGATATTGTCTATATTGGTGAACGAAAAAACTATGAAAACGCAACAACTGATCTATTGCTTGTACAAGCTGAGGCTAATGGAGTAACGCGTATTGTAGATGTTGCTATAGATATTATAGATATTCCAGATGTTCCAAAACTTGCTTCTGTACATTATGGAACACTGAACGAAAATGCTACTGACGTGGATATTCTTCGCCATTTTATTGGTGATGGTGACATGTACCTGAGGGGAAAATCTGTATACGGGGAGGCCGTTGGGTATAAATTAACTTATAGTTTTGCCAATGGGACTACAAAATCAGGAGACTTTTCTATTATTCAAGATGAGACTACTGCTCTTCTGCATTACTCTGGTCCAAAATTGGATTATGAAACAAACGATATCCTTTGGATTTTGAATATGAGAGCAACAGATGAAACAGGTGCTGTTCAAGATTTTCAACAGCATGTTTCTCTTAGAAATGTGAATGAGGCGCCTGTCATAGAATATACCGCTCCTTGGACAGTAAGAATATATACAGCAGGGTCTGGTTATTATGAATATCACAAAGTTGGTGATGTTTCTGATACAGAAAATGATATAATAACACTGACATATCAAGTTTTTATTAATGGGATTGAAACGGATACTAGTACTTGGCTTGCGTTAAATCAAAATTACTTTTTTGCGGATATAGATTCTGTTCCAACTCATTTATCTAATGATGATGAGGTGATTATTAGAGTAACCGCAACAGATGCGTATAATGTATTTGCTACGCCTTTGGCTACAAAGTATGATGGACATGGATTATCATCATACGAAGAGTTTCAACTTGTTTTTATTGATGAGGCTGATGCACCGCATCCTACTACTACACTACGGACGGTGTCTCTTGACGATGGGGTGGCATCAATCGGAAGAGAATATTGGTTCGCTTTATTCAGTGACAATACACATTATTTCCCTTCTCAAGAGATTGCGGATTCGTATGCACAAACGTTTATAGAGGAGTTACCACTTTTTGCTTTCTCAACGAACAATGTGGTTACTGCCGTAACTTTTGCGGTATATGATAATTTAAATGATACGACTGAAAGTGAATATTTTTCTATTACAAATGACACAGAAAAAGGGGCGTACTTGTCATACAAAAAGTTCTTAAATTTTGCAGATCAAGATAGCTATCATGTGTATATTAAAGTTGAGGATGAAGATGGGTTTAATATGTATCCGCTTGAAATTACATTAGATACTCCTTCGCAGGAATATACACCATCTTTAAAAACTTATTGGGAGGTGTATAAAGAAACTGGGTTATCTTATTATGAATTTAACCCCGATTCATTCTTAAATCTTGGTGAAAATTTGAGTTATAGTTATACTGTGGATGGTGTGGATTTATCGCAGGGTACACCAATTCCAGGGTTGAGCTTTGATGCCGATTTATTTCGGTTTGAATTAACTGGTTCTGGATTAAATGTTGGTCAGCATACTATTAGTCTTGAAATGACTGATATCAATACTGGTGCCGTGCAACACCAAAGTTTAGATGTCTTTATTCGTGATGCTGGTTCACCTTACTTGTTGACTGAGGATGGTGTTATTTATGCACCTTTTCATAAAAACCCTGCAGGGGAAATTGTAATAGAAAAGACGAATGCAGGGGATATTATACATACTGTTTCTGCGGTTTCATATCTTGAAGGAACTGTTGTATATGAGCTTGCAACACCTAATGGGTATTTCTCTATAGGAAGTTTAGATGGTAATATAGTCACTAAAAGAGATCTTGTTTTTGATGAAACCCATACAGAGTATGATATACATGTTGTCGCTTATATTGATGGAAATGAAACAAAAAGAGCAGACTGGCACTTTACGTATACTGATCCATCATCCAAACCATTACACGTTGATTCTTCATTTACAGAAGCATCACAGGCGGCATTTGCGACTGATACGTATTATTTTGATTTACCTGAGAGAGTTGATTGTTCTTCCGAGAACGGAACCCTTGAGAATGCGCTTTTTATTGGTAATGTTTTAGCGACGGATCCCTTTAGTGATACTAGAAATTCTTATACCTTCTTAAACTCGGAAGGTACTGTAAATTACAAAAATGTTGATTATGATTATCGAGGTGATTTTTATATCAACAAATATAATGGGGCGGTATATTATGCTGGGGATGCGACAGATTATGAATTAGGGATAAACTATCTATTGACCGTGCAAGCAACTGCTCAATTAGGTGTGTTAGAGGCACAGTTGGTGGTCAATGTTACCGATGTTGAGGATACATTTTCTTTTTCTCAAAACCAGTATAACTATTCTTTGCCAGAATCTGTTGATGGAAGTCTGACTGAAGTGACCTTAGGACAAGTCTATGTTAGCTATGATGCACTTAATCCTTTATTTTATAGTTTTTCTGATAATACCCAGTATTCAAATGGTTTTTATATTGATGAAGCTAATGGTAAGTTTTCTTATATAGGTACTGGAGAAGATGTAGAAGGGGGAAACACTCATTATACGCTTTCTATTAAAGCTGTAGCGGGTAATGAAGTGGCCTTTTCTACAGTTGATGTCTATATTTTTGATGTTATTGATGAACCCATTTATTTTACGTCCTCAGGTCAATATAATTTTAAATTGCCTGAAATTATTGAAGATAATGCTGTGGGGGTCATTATTGGTAGTGTAGGTGCTGTTACAGATGTAGAAAATGATACTATCGTTTATAGTTTTGAAAATGGTACTTTTGTTTTGAATAATTTTCGTATTGATTATCAAACTGGTGACATTAGATATATTGGTCCTGATATAGATTATGAAAAACCTTTCGAAGGGTATACATTAAATGTAAAAGCTACTGATAGTTTTTCAACGGCTACAGCAGTAGTAAATGTTGATATAAAAAATATTGATGAGCCTCCCGTTTTTGAACAGGATTCTTATAGTTTTGATTTGTATGAGAATGTGACTACTGGTGAGAATATATATAACGTCCCATTGTTTCATATTAAAGCTAATGATATAGAGGGAAACCCTATTTTTTATTATTTAGCTAGTGACCCTAATGATACTTCATCTAGCGACAATTTGTATTGGGTAGGTGATGGTTATAGTAGTTTTTATACTACTTTTGTGGATGAGCATATAATGTTTCATAGTTCGGTAGGTTATGATTATGAAGTAACGCCACAAGAGGAACTTTTTGTGTATGCACTCTCCTATTCAGGTACAGGGAGTGCTACATCAGAGGTGATAACGGTTACTATTAATATTTTAGATGTTGAAGAAGCGCCGGTTGTTACAAGTAATATAGGTTCACAAAATTTTGATTTGTATACAAATAGTAATTTTTCTATTGCAAATCATTTCATGGATGAGGATGTAGATGATACATTACACTATACTTATAGTGCGACAAGGTTAGGTGTAAATGTTGATTTGGACTGGTTAAATTTAGATGTAAATGAAGGAACCTTTACAGTTAACAATCCGTCTGTACCGGGTGAGTATATCATCACAGTGACAGGAAGAACGAATGGGGAGCTTTTATCTGCGAGCACTCAATTTGCTTTGACAATTAATGGTGAAGCTGCCCCGCAATTTTCACAGAGTGTCTATACTCTTAGTATGAATGAAAATGTAGATTATAGTCCCGATGCTATAACAGGAGCTTCTAACGCATTGGTATTTACAACACAAGTGAGTGCGGTTGATGTGGATGGTGATACTGTTACGTATAGTTTTGAAAATGGTACGCTAATTTCTGGAGATTACCGTATAGATGCAACGAGTGGTGACATCGCTTGTGTTCGTGAAGG
>CAYMEP010000036.1:0-8132 GCA_964389695.1 uncultured Rhodobiaceae bacterium
TCACCAACTTGATGACGTATCCGTTCTATGGAAGTTTCACGAAATGCCTCCATAGACCAACTACTCTCACAACCTGCAATCATATGAGTAAAATTCTTAATCATTTGAGCACCCTCAAAAGTATGAACAACTTCAGGGTGAAACTGAACACCATAAAATCCACGTGTCTCATCAACTATCACAGCACAAGGAGCATGAGGACTACTTGCAACAACTTCAAAACCATCAGGCAATGTCGTCACTTTATCTCCATGACTCATCCATACTTGAATCTCATCACCAACCTCACCAATACCTTCAAACAAGGAACATGGTTTTTCAATGGTTAAAACTGCACGCCCAAATTCACCACTTTCCGAACAATCCACAGAACCACCTAATTGAGTGCACATTGTTTGCTGTCCATAACAAATCCCCAAAATTGGCACACCAGAATTCAAAATCACCTCTGGAACCACAGGAGAATCAGAAACATGAGTGCTATTAGGGCCTCCAGATAAAATCACAGCCTTAGGGTTAAAAGAAGAAAATACAGAAACACTATTTTGAAACGGAACAATTTCACAAAAAACACCACTCTCACGCACACGGCGGGCAATTAATTGAGTTACCTGACTACCAAAATCAATAATCAGAACTTTATCCATCATTTGGTTCTTTGTAAGATTCTAATATCATTGAAAACTTACGATATTCTTGGCAAGACTGGCAAAGAAACTGTAACCGGTTTAAATATTTCTCTGCACTTTCTCTATCATCTAAAGCAAGTGCTGTCTCACCCGCCCATAAAGTACCTTGAACATCAAGTGGGTTAAGACTCAAACCAGTTGCAATCAAGTGATGCGCACGCTCTGGTTTTTTATTTTGTAAAGCCAAATACCCTTTCAAAAAAAATGCTGGTCCAAAAGAAGGGTCGGCAACTAGGCTTTGTGTTAACAGTAAGTCTGCTTCAATAAATTTACTTTTCTCAACTAAAACTTGCGCCTCTTCAAATAAAGATTTGGAAAGCATATGTAACCCTTTAGACAACACAGAGCTATGTCCTAAACAAAAGAAAACTCCAATAAAAAAAAGGATTCTTATACTCACGACCCTATTCCTGTACCTTTATAATTAGGTGCTTCACGTGTAATAATTACATCATGCACGTGACTTTCACGAAATGCCGCTGCCGTCATTTTGATAAATTCTGTACGTTTTTGAAATACCTCTAAATTTTTTGATCCCGTATAACCCATCGCCGCTCGTAAACCACCAACTAATTGATGAATAACATGACGCGCTTCACCTTTAAATGGAATTTGTCCCTCTACACCTTCTGGAATTAATTTCATAGCATCAGAAATATCCTGTTGAAAATAACGATCAGCAGAACCACGTGACATTGCGCCAACAGAACCCATACCTCGATAAGATTTGTAAGAACGACCTTGGTAAAGAAACACGTCTCCAGGTGTTTCACTCGTACCTGCCAAAAGAGAACCAACCATCACCGCAGATGCACCCGCAGCCAGTGCTTTCGAAAAGTCACCAGAATTTTTAATGCCCCCGTCTGCAATCACTGGAATTTTGTACTTTTTTGCAACTTCTACAACATCCAGAATAGCTGTTAATTGTGGAACACCAATACCCGCCACAACTCTTGTTGTACAAATTGAACCAGGTCCAATCCCAACCTTTATTGAATCAGCACCAGCATCTATCAGAGCTTTTGCACCATCAGCAGTCGCTACATTTCCTGCCATTACAACAACATCATTATACATTTTCTTTATAGAACGCACAGTATCAAGAACATGCTTAGAATGACCATGGGCTGTATCAATCACCAACATATCAACTCCAGCATCAATCAGCGCTTCACTTCTTGCAAATCCTGCCTCACCAACCGTTGAAGCTGCGGCAACACGCAACCTACCTTGCTGATCTTTACAAGCATCAGGGTGCAATTGTGCCTTTTCCATATCTTTCACAGTAATTAAACCAATACATTGGTTCTTTTTATTAACAACCAAAAGCCTCTCAATTTTATATTGGTGTAAGAGGCGTTCTGCTTCTTCTTGACTCACAGACGATAGAACCGTCACTAAATTCTTATGTGTCATTAGTTCTGTAATAGGTTGATCAGAATTTTTTGCAAAACGAACATCACGGTTAGTCACGATCCCTACCAACTCACCTGTTTTCTCATGTTTTACTGGAATCCCAGAAAATTTATATTCACGCATCAATTCTACGGCATCAGATAGTTTTGCCTCCGAAGAAATCATCACAGGATTGATAACCATCCCTGATTCAAATTTTTTCACTTTACGAATTTCTGTTGCCTGCTCTTCAACTGTCATATTTCTATGCAAAACACCAATACCACCAGCTTGTGCCATAGCAATAGCTAGTTTTGACTCGGTAACCGTATCCATTGCTGAAGATAAAACTGGAATTCCAAGAACAATGCTTTTTCCAATATTCGTTTTTACATTTGCCTGTGATGGCAAAATATCTGACGCTGCAGGCAAAATCAATACATCGTCAAAAGTTAAAGCTTCACGAATCACCAATCTAACATCTCCTTAAAACCATCTTTGTGTAAGTTTAACGCTTATCACAAAAACGTCAAATAAGAACCTTATATTTTCTTTTTAAACCCAAGGCCTAAAACATATAATTCTGTGGATTCTTTACGACTTGCTTTTGGTTTTACATGAATCACTTTTGTGAAATTCTTTTTAAGCATTTGGAGTAATTCATGTTCTGTACCACCTTGAAATACTTTTGTACAAAACACCCCTCCCTCACTCAAGGTATCACATGCAAAATAAGCTGCGGCTTCCGCCAAAGCAGTTGTACGCAAAGAATCTGTATTTTTATGCCCTATAACAGGAGCAGCCATATCAGATAAAACAATATCTACCTTACCCTGTGCTAAATCTAATATTTTAGCAGGCGCTGACTTATCTAAAAAATCTAATTCAATAATTTTTGCACCTAAAACCGTATCCACAGGTTGAATATCGAGACCAATCACAAGACTTTTATTATTTTTTAGCGCGTTACTACGCAACACCGCAGCCTGTAACCATCCACCAGGGGCAGAACCTAAATCAACAATATGTAACCCTGGTTTTAAAAAATGATACCGATCATCTATCTCTTGTAATTTATAAACAGCACGTGAACGATAACCTTCATTCCTCGCCTTAATAACATAAGGGTCATTTAATTGTCTCTCCAACCAAAGAGTCGAAGAAAGCTTCCGACCTTTTGCCGTTTTAACACGTGTTTTTAATCGCCCATCTCTACCTTTATGTTTTTGAACCATACTTCTTACTTTTATTATCAAAACGACGTTGATCTTTTCTAATCATTCTTAACAACAACCCATTTTCTATACCACGATCAGTTACACATAACTTTGGAACAGGCCATATTTTCAACACAGCTTCTAGGATAGAACACGCTGCCAACATAAAAGGCGCACGTTCTTCTCCCACACAGGGCTGAGACTCTAAACCTTTTTTATTAGAACATATAAAACGACCGATCACATCACGCAATGATTTTGTAGAAAGTGTTTTTCCATCAACTAATGATGCATCATAACGTTTTAACCCTAATTGCACCGCAAGTAATGTCGTAAAAAAATCTGAATGAGCTACAATCTGAACTTGACGCAAATCATCTATAGATTGCCTTTTTACAAAATCATTAATAGTCAGACTACACAACTCAATCATCTGTGAATACTCTTTTGAGGTATCAAAACGTTCTGATAATATATAAGCACTCAAGGAAAAGGTTTTCATATCTATCAACTCAAAACGCCCTCGTCGCAACCCCAAATGTATTAATTCAAAACTATCCTCCACAAGAGACAAAATGATGACTTGAGAACGTTTTCTATCAAATAATTCACCACATCCCTTCGCCGACAATTCGGTTGCCTCATGATGAGACAGAATCTCAAAATTTAATCCTGTTCGTTCATATATACGCTGCATAAACTCCTTACCATTATAAATCTGCGTTGCCACACAACGCATAGAGCATAAATTATATTGTTTTAGTTTATCAGCACAACTGATTAAAAAATCGACTAACTTTGAGATTGCTGCCTCAGATAATAATTCATCATCAGTAGCACCTCCCAGCAATATATCTTGAGACAAAAACCTAATAACCTCGAATGACCTATCTACAGACTCAACTATAGATACATGACAACTATTACGTTCTAAAATAATAGCTGCGTATAATGACACATTATTTCTTTTATTTATCATAAGTTAAACACTAGTATCCGTGTTTTCCTTTAATTCTTTATTATACAGATAACATGAAAATGGAATAGATAATAAATATAGACACATGCCCCCTAATAAGAGCTTCCAAAACGCATCTAACCACAAAAAAATCAAAAAAACCAAAATAAACTTAAAAATTAAACTGTTTTTACACCGTTCTATAGTCAATGCTTTAGAAGAAAAGGTTGGAATATTAGCAACCATACACACACTAATTAAAGCTATATTAACATGGAATAAAACAAAAAGATTAGATAAATCAACATCAATAAAAACTAACACAACAGGAGATAATAAATATGCTGCAGCTAAGGGCGTAGGAATCCCTATAAAAAAAAGTTTTTTCCATGCCAAATCATCATCATATTCTGTTGATACATTAAATTTTGCTAAACGCAGCACAGAACACATACTATATAAAACGAGCACGCCCCAAATTACATCTCGATCAAAATAACCCTGAAAACACTCCCCAACAATTACAATGGGTACAATCCCAAAATTAAAAAAATCTACTAGTGAATCAAGCTGTACACCTATATCACTATGAGCATTTAATAAACGTGCTACACCTCCATCCATTACATCCAAAAGCGTCGCAAAAAATATATATACCACCGCTATCTCAATTTGAGAATCCAGCGCAAATTTAAAACTCAACAACCCACAATAAAATGACAGCAATGTAATCATATTCGGCACAAAAAAGCGCAATGATTTCAATTTATTTATTTTTTGACTACGCATTATATATTAAACAACCTCTATTTCTAACAATTCATCTGAATTTAAACGAGCTAAAATTGTTTCTCCTCCCACAGCTGTCTGCCCAACGGCAACGCAAGGAACAGCCCCTTTAGGTAAATAAACATCAACACGACTACCAAAACGAATAAGACCAAAACGTTCACCTGTTTTAAGTGTATCACCTTCTTTGCTCCAACATAAAATACGTCGTGCGATTAAACCAGCAATCTGAACAACAACCATATCTTTACCATCTGGAAGCTCTACATGCAATGTTTGCCTTTCATTTAATTCACTCGCTTTATCTACACTTGCATTCAAAAATTTACCCGTACGGTAAAGTGATTTTAAAATCTTAGCATGATGAGGCATACGATTAATATGACAATTAAAAACATTCATAAATACAGAAATACAAATACGTTCATCACTATCATCCAACCCCAATTCTGGAGGAAGAGACGTTGTCGTAATAAGATTGACGACCCCATCAGCAGGACTAATAATTAATCCTTCATTTTGTGGTACAATACGTGCAGGGTTCCTAAAAAACCAATAACACCATAACGTTAATATAACACCAATCCATCCCAAGGGTTCTGCAATCAAAAACAACACCAAAGAAACTAAAGCAAAAATAGTAACAAATTTAATACCTTCTGGATGAATAGGTAATATCATCGAAAAAAGCTTGACCATAAAAATTTCCTAATCTAACGAATACAAGTAAATATTTAACTACAATAGTAAGTACAAAACAAAAAACAACAAGTAATTTTACAATATGACAAAATTCCAAAACATATGTATTTTTTCAGGGTCACGCCTACCCCATGATAAAAGTTATATAGAATGTACCTCTAAGCTTGCAGAAGCGCTAGCAAATGCAAAAAAACATATCATCTATGGAGGAGGAAAAATTGGACTTATGGGAGTCATCGCAAAAGCTTCTCTGGCACAAAATGGTCAAGTAACAGGGATTATTCCTGAGTTTCTTAACACTGAAAAAATCAGATTTGACGAAATATCAGAAGTAATTGTCACAAAAACAATGGCCGAACGTATAAAAATAATGACACAAAAGGCAGATGCTTTTATCGCTCTGCCAGGTGGAATTGGTACATTAGAAGAAATTATGCAAATCCTCACGCTCACACAATTACAGCAACAAAATAAACCCATTATTTTATTAAATCAGAAAAATTTCTGGAAACCACTCATCACCCTATTGGATCATTTTGAAACAGAAGGGTTTTTATACCCACATACAAAAAAACTTATTCAAATCACGGAGAATGTCGAAGAAACACTAGCTCTTCTTATATAACAACTTATATAAATAGGCATCAATAAGTGCATCTAAGCTTGCTGAAATGATGTTATCGGCTATCCCAACCGTCCGCCAAATAGACTGACCATCAGAACTTTCAATTAAAACACGTGTCCTCGCTGTCGTGCCTACATCCAAAATATGTACCTTAAAATTTACCAATTTTATATTCTGTAAACCATCATCAAAATTAGGCTTTAATATTTTTCGTAACGCATCATCTACGGCATTTACAGGGCCTATACCCTCTCCTTTAGATTCTTGTTTTTGTCCATACCACAACAAAGATAAATTAACTTCAGTACGCTCATCATTACCGCTAAAGGTATAATCAGTCGTTGAAAATGGCATAATATCTGGATTTACTAACCGCTGAGCACAAATCAAAAAAGACGCTTCTGCATCATCATAATTATACCCTTTTTCAGCGTGTTCTTTGGTCTTGTGAAAAATTTGCGTAACCTCATCATCAGAGGCTTTGATATTATGCTTGTCTAACATCGCAACAATATTACTACGCCCTGCTTGATCAGAAATTTGAATTTGTCGTTCATTGCCAACCAATTCAGGATTGATATGCTCATAAGTGGTCGGATCTTTCATCACCGCTGAAACATGAATGCCCCCTTTATGAGCAAAAGCACTCGCCCCCACATAAGGTTGATGCCGATTGGGAGTCTGATTCAAAATATCATCTAAATATCTAGAAATTTTTGTCAATTTTGACAAATTTTCTTCGGGAATAGAGATCTTAAAGCGGTTGTTATAAAATGGTTTCAACATTAAAGTTGGAATTAAAGACACTATATTCGCATTTCCACAACGCTCACCTAACCCGTTTAATGTCCCTTGCACTTGTCTCACCCCTGCATCAATCGCCGCTAAAGAGTTTGCAACAGCATTTTCTGTATCATTATGAGCATGAATCCCTAATTGTTCACCATCGATATGTTTTGTTATTTTCGTGATAATATCATAAATCTCAAATGGTAAAGTTCCACCATTTGTATCACATAACACAACCCACCTTGCCCCTGCCTCCAAAGCTGTCATTGCACATTTAAGTGCATAATCTGGATTGGATTTATAACCATCAAAAAAATGCTCGCAATCAATCATTGCTTCCTTATCACGAGCAACAATAGCTTTTACACTTTCACGGATAGACTCTAAATTTTCCTCTTGTGAAACACGCAAAGCAACCTCAACATGAAAATCCCAACTTTTTGCAACCAGACAAACAGCATCGGATTCTGCATTAAGGATCTGTGCTAACCCTGGATCATTATCAGCAGAACGCCCCGCACGTTTTGTCATTCCAAAAGCTGTCATTTTAGAAAAATTTAACTTATGTTTCTTAGAAAAAAAATTTGTATCCGTTTGGTTTGCCCCTGGGTAACCACCTTCAATATAATCCAACCCTAATTCATCAAGACGAGTCGCAATCCCTATTTTATCATTCAACGAAAAATCTACTCCCGCAGATTGTTGTCCATCACGTAATGTCGTATCAAATAAGTAAAGATGTTCCCTACGGCCTGGCATCAAATTATCCCTTATTAATTTGTGCCATTAAACGTTCTTTTGTTCTTTCGGCACCAATTAAAACTAATAATTTATTCATTTCAGGACCATGAGTTTTCCCAGTCAAAGCTTGACGCAATGGCATAAATAGATCTTTACCTTTACGTCCTGTCTCCATTTTCAAATGATTCGTCCAAGATAACCACGTCGTATCATCAAAGGGCACAGAG
>CAYMEP010000037.1:0-8101 GCA_964389695.1 uncultured Rhodobiaceae bacterium
TTGGTCTGATCTTTTTCGTAATAGTTTCATCCCCACATCTTGGTAAGCAGCCTCACGTCCACGAAAACGCATTGTTACTTTTACTTTATCACCTTCGTTTATGAATTTTTCTACATGACGCATTTTGACTTCATAATCATGAGTGTCGATATTGGGACGTATTTTAATTTCTTTTACAGAAATCGTTTTTTGCTTTTTACGTGCATCGTTCGCTTTTTTCTGATTCTGGTATTTTAATTTACCATAATCAATAATTTTACAAACAGGAGGAGTTGCGTTTGGGGATACTTCTACCAGATCAAGTCCAACGGATTCTGCTAAACTTATGGCTTCTTCTATATCTAAAACACCCCTTTTTTCTCCTTCATGATCAATGACCATGACTTGAGCATGAGTAATAAGATGGTTTGTACGAGATCCCTCACGAGATGGCGGTACGGCTTGCTGACGACGTATTATTGTTCACTCTCCTTATTAAAATAACTATTTTGTTTATGTGTTTCACGGGCATGGAAGTCAAGTGTTGATTTTAGATTTTGATATGCAAATTCTCCTTTATACCATTTGGGTCGTGGTAAAATAAGAAATCTGAGCCATGGAACGGCTATAACCCACGGTTCAAGAACGGCGTCAAATTGATACCATGATGCACGACGTAACAAAGCTAATATTCCCTGAAAACCTAAAGAGTCTAACGTCCAAATCTCATCAGAATTTTGTGCCTCTGTATGTTGGTTTTTGTAAATTAATACAGTGATTTCAGTATTTACGCACTCTTGTTGCAAAAGAGTGATCATAGGATATAAATCTCCTTTTGTAGCGCCACAGCCAATTAGCCATAATCTTTTTTGTAACTTTTTCATTGCTGGTGACCCGTAATAGATAAAGATATAAGATCTTTTATATGTACTATATTAAAAAAGGAGATCATAATATTCCTATGTCTGAACCGTTAGTGGTTTTACGGAAAATACTTAAATTATTTTTACTAATTTAGTAAGCTTTTGTTTTCCATAACGCTGTTAACCCCTCTTTATAGCTTGGATATAGCAAAGTGATATTTAATTCATTTTGAATGCGTTTGTTATGTACACGCTTATTATCAGCATAAAAACTTTTTGCTATGGGTGATAAATCTGCTTCTTTAATATCCACCAAGGGAGGGGGCGTTACATTCATAAGCTTAGCAGCAAATTCTGTAACCTCGTGTGAGGGCGCAGGAAAATGATCACAAAGGTTATAGATACGACCTATGTTGGGGTGTGTCATAGAGGCAGATAGTATCTGCACAATATCATCAACATGAATACGAGAAAAAACTTGTCCTTTTTTATAAACTCGTTTTGCTGAACCTTGTTCTAATTGTTTTAGAACATTACGTTGTGAGCCATAAATGCCTGATAAACGGAAATAATGTATTGGTAAATTAGTATTTTGCCATGCTTGTTCAACCAAAAGGCGTCTTTTGCCTTTGTTAGTTAAAATCTTTGGTGGGGTTGTTTCATCAACCCAAGACCCCTTATGGTTTCCATAGACACTTGTCGTGGATAAATAGCCTACCCATTGTAGATTAGGTAAGGATTGGGACATTATGTAAGATAATGCAGGGTCTTGTCCTTGTGTATTAGGAGGGGCGGAAAGCAAAATATGAGATACTGTTTTTTCTAGTCCTTTTTGAGTGATGTCAACGGGGTGAATGTTATGATGACGTAGCCAAGTAGCCATTTCTGTAGTGCGATATGAGGCAGAAATATCCCAAGACTGCAATTGTAAAGATTTACTCAGTGCTTTTGCAACGTACCCTGCTCCAAAACAAAACAAATGCATCATAAATATATTTCCCATTCTTGTCGGATATGCTTGATTCTTTCATATGGAAGCGCTGCCTTCGCTAAGGTGTTCATTTTTGATTTTGGTTCATATTGTCCCATCGACCAGATTGCCATGCCACGTACCAAATCAGATTCATCTGATAGGCAAGTTTTGATATAAGGAAGCATCTCTATTATTTTGGCATTGCCCATAGCTATCAATACATTACGTACAAAACGATCTCGCCCAAGGCGTTTGACAGGAGATTTCCGAAATAATTGTCGAAAGCCTGTATCAGTCAATTGAACAAAATCAATCAATAGTTTATTCGTTAACTCAATTTTTGTATGAAATTTCATTTCTTGTGTTTGTGTGGCATATTTATTCCAAGGACAAACAGCTAAACAGTCATCACAGCCATAGATATGATTTCCCATCTTTGCCCGAAATTCCAGGGGTACTTGGGTTTTGGACTCGATTGTTAAATAAGAAATACAGCGTTTTGCGTCTAACTGATAAGGTTGAGGAAACGCATTCGTTGGGCAAATATCTAAACAATTTTGACAAGACCCACAATAATCCTTGGAGGGTGTGTCTGGTTCTAAAATAAAATTTGTAAAAATGCTCCCTAGAAATAGCCATGAACCAAAATCCCTTGAAACTAGATTCGTATGTTTGCCTTGCCACCCCATACCGGCTGCTTGAGCTAAAGGTTTTTCCATAACAGGGGCTGTATCTACAAAAACTTTCACGTCTGCTTGTGTTTCTTTTACAAACCAGCGAGCTAACAGTTTCAGCTTTTTCTTTATGATGTCGTGGTAATCTTCTCCTTGTGCGTAGGTGGATATATTGCCATGAGCAACTTTCTTTAATGTATCTAGTGGATCTTGTGAGCTTGCATAGTTCATGCCTAACATAATGACAGTGTTGACATCTGACCATAAATTTTTAGGAGTGCTACGGCGTGTTACATTGTCTAACATCCATGTCATTTCACCATGGCGTTCTTGTTCTAAAAAAGAACGCAAATGTTGTGCAGCCTCAGGAATGGCATCAGCTGTTGTTATAGAAATTGTATCAAATCCACAAGCGCGCGCTTCTTCTTGTAAACCTTTTTTAAGTTTTGTGGATTCAAGCACGGTTAGAAATCAAGATTTGTATAGTGGTGAGACGCTTTCAGTGTTGTGATGCGATCTTTCAAAATAGGACGAAAACTAGGACGTGATTTAATACGGGCATACCAATCACGAGCGATTGACCAATCTTTCCAATAAATCTCACCTATATAATCTAAACAAGATAAATGAGCTGCCGCTGTAATGTCAGCAAGACTATAGTGATTGCCGCCTAACCAATCACGCTCTTGTAATAAATACTCTATATATTTCATATGTGTTTTGAGATTGTACAATGCGGCACGTATTATCTCCATATTAGGCGGAATGTTACATTCTGGAGCTGTCATAAAACGACGTGTGATTTTCTCGTAAAGTAGAGCTTCACCAACTTCACTATAAAATTTATCATCAAACCAAGATGTGACCCGACGAATCTCTGCACGTTCTAAGGCAGAGGTTGACAATAAGGAGAGAGCCCCCCCTTTTTCCTCTAACCATTCACTGAGTGGGTAATGTCCTGCAATTACGCCTGCATCGCCAACCAAAACAGGAACTTCTCCAGCAGGGTTGAGCATTAAAAAATCTATGCGTCTTTGCCAAGGATATTCTTCAACAAGATCAACAGAAAAATTCTTCTCATACATAATTAGACGAATCTTGCGAGAAAATGGACAAATTGTATTATGAAATAAGGTTACCATATCGATAAAATATCCTGTAATTGGTCTTGACTGCAAGCGTATTTGTTATCTTATATATTTTTGTGGAAGATTGTAAAAAATTAGATTATAAATTATATAACTGTTTATTTAATAAAAATGTAAGGAAAATAATGAGTATTACGCTACATAAAGGTGATTTGCCAGATCATGTTGTGTTTACAAACTCTGTGGCGGTGGACACCGAAACTTTAGGGTTAAACCCTCAACGAGATAAGTTATGTCTTGTACAGCTTTCTGCTGGTGATGGCAGTGTGCATTTGGTACAACTCGATCGTGAAACTTATGAAGCCCCGAATCTCAAAAAATTATTTAGGGATAAGTCTGTTGTCAAAATATTCCATTTTGCTCGTTTTGATGTTGCTATGATTGCTCATCATTTGCACGTATATTGTGCGTCCATATGGTGTACTAAAATTGCCTCTAAATTAAGTCGCACTTATACAGACAGGCATGGATTAAAAGATATATGCCGTGAATTGTTACAAGTGGATCTCTCTAAACAACAACAAAGTTCTGATTGGGGACAAGAGGTGTTAAGCGAAGAGCAAAAAAAATATGCGGCGAGTGACGTGCTGTATTTGCACGCGTTAAAGGAACAACTAGAAATAATGCTTAAGCGTGAAAAAAGACATGATATGGCTTTGGCTTGTTTTGATTTTATTTTGGTGCGTGCTGCTATAGATTTGGCAGGGTGGAGTACTACAGATATTTTTGCACATTAGAGTATGAAAGAGGTTGAATGACCAGAATAGCTCGAGGGCTTTTGTGTATCCTAAGAAGTAGAATCACTCGTTTTATGTTAATTTCTTTTTTGGTTGCAGTGATTCTATTGAGCCAAATTGAAGATAAACCAACCCCAAAAAAAATAAACCCTGTGTTGGATGAAATTACACAACACAGAGGAATGATTGGTTCTCGTATTCAAGGAATAAGCCTAGAAGGTAATGCATATCTAATTTTATTAGATACGCTAATGCCAAAACCTAACCAATCCCACTTATGGGAATTAAAAAATATCAAATTGAACACACAAATAAAACAACTAGGAAAAATAGATATTACAGCTACTCATGCTGTGGTTGATTTTCAGAAAGACCTTATTTTTGTGAAGAGTGATTTGCATGGAAAAACAGATAAAGAAGATAGTTTTAATGCTAGTAATGTAACAATAAATTATAAACATTCTGTGCTGGAGTCAAAAAGCGCTGTCATGGTAAAATATAGTGAAACACAGGTGAAATCTGGTGGGGTATATATGGAATATGGTAATAACCAAATCAACTTTATTAAAGGAGTGGAAGTTATATTACCAAAAAACTTAAAAACATCTGCAGGAATTATTATTACTAGCGACGAGTATCAACTGGATTATCAAAAGGATAAAAACCTGTATAAAGGCAAATTTTTAAGAAACGTACATATAACTTATCAGAAAGATAGTACAATCTCTAGTGATTGGGCGCATTATAATCATGAAAATAATATTATTACCATGGGATCTGAGGTAAAGTTATATATTAACGGTCTTACTATAATAGGAAATGGTTTGGTTTTTGATGTGGTCAAACAGACCGCAAAAATGACTTATGTAAAAAAAAACAGTGAGTCTGGTATGTTGCCATCCGTGGTTAAATAAAATTAAATATAGGAAGAGTTATGTTAGACATACAATCAGTAAGCAAGACGTTTAAAAAGCGTTGTATTGTCAGTGAGGTGTCGTTAAGTTTAGAAAAAGGTGAAGCCGTTGGTTTATTTGGAGCTAATGGAGCAGGAAAAACAACCACATTCTACATGATTACGGGGCTAATATCTTCTGATGCTGGAAAAGTATTCATGGATAATCAGGACGTAACTAAATGGTCTATGAGCCGTAGAGCAAGGTCTGGTCTCGGATATTTGCCACAAAACTCTTCCATATTTCGAAAACTTTCAGTTGAAAAAAATATTCTAATGGGACTGGAAATGGTAACAGTCTGTAAACGTGAACGTAAAAATCGTTTGGAAGAAATTTTAGAAGAATTTTCTATAGCACATATTCGCAAAACTTTAGGTGAGAAGCTGTCAGGGGGGGAGCGGAGAAGAGTGGAAATAGCAAGGCTTTTAGCAACAAATCCATCATATATTCTCTTAGATGAACCTTTTGCGGGGGTAGATCCTATTGCAATCGGTAGTGTGCAGAAACTTGTTTCAGAATTAAAAGAACGTAATATAGGTGTGTTAATTACTGACCATAATGTACGAGAAGCCTTGCAGGTTGTAGATAGATGCTTTATAATACATGGAGGACAGATTTTAGCTTCTGGTACTGTAGAACAAATCATTAATAATGCAGATGTAAAACGGTTTTATCTTGGAGAAGGCTTTGAAATCTAGTCCTGTTTAGTTGTACAATAGCAATTGGAAGGATAACTTATGGAGATACAAATCACAGGAGTACGTTTAGATGTAGGTGAATCTTTGCGAGATTATGCACGGGTGTCTATCGAAAAACATATTTCTAAATATTTTACAGAGGGAGTAGAAGTCAATATCACTTTCTCAAAACAAGGGGATACTTTTAAAAGTGATTGTGGAGTACATTTAAGCACTGGTCAGCATTTGCAGGCACATGCAGAAAATTCTGATGTTTATATATGTTTTGACCAAAGTGTAGAAAAAATAGATAAACAATTACGCCGTACTCATAGACGTTTAAAGGAACATTAAACTGAACGCCTTATTGTTTTTATCGTCAAATTTTGGTTGACGAATTAGGGTTTTTCATTACAGTGATACCGTATTTGGTTTTAGGGGACATAGCTCAGTTGGGAGAGCGATTGCTTTGCAAGCAATAGGTCGTCGGTTCGATCCCGTCTGTCTCCACCAAACTTGTGAGTTGGGTAAGATTGTGTTATGCGTATGTTTTTTTTAAGGTGGTTTTGGGTTATAGTTGTAGGTTATTGGTCTTGGGCGGGCTATGTAGTCTTATGGCAAAAAGATATGGTTTCTTTGTTTACCACAGAGTATGGTATCACAGAGAATGCAACAGTATTATTCCTATTTATCTCTGTTGTTTTTAACGTTTTGTTTTTATATAATGTTAAACGACATAAATTATTTCTTTCTTTTCGGTGGTTGAAATCTTGGTACATATTGTTCCTTTTGGGAACGGTATACTTTCTAGGGGAAGAGGCTAGCTGGGGAATGTGGTATTTCGGATGGGAAGCGCCAGAATTCATAAAACAATTTAATTATCAGCAAGAAACGAATTTGCATAATACAGTGCCAGTTTTTAACATGGTGCCAAAGTTGTTATTGCAGGCATTTATATTCGTTGTTTCGGTAGTATGGCCATTATATTTTTGTAATAAAGGTATTGAGAGATTTGAAAAGGATGATTGGAAATATTGGTTCTTTCCTGATAGAATCGCCATCACCGCAGCTGTATTGTTGTTATTTTTTAGGGTGTTTATGTTCGTGGTGTACCTTGGGTTTTATTTTTGTGAACTTAGGGGGTATAATTTGTGGTACAATGGGGTGTCTGTTTCTTTTGATGCTTGTTACTTTGTGATTGATGAAATGTTAGAGCTATGTATAGCGTTTTGGATGTTATCTTATACTGCTTCAATCTATAATCGCGTAAAGAATCTATCTTCAGGTGATAAGGGTTAGTTATATATGTTGTTTATAAGGTTTATTTTTGTAAATGAAATCAATGTGTTATGAGTATGCATAGTTTTCCAGAAGAAAGTTGATTGTCTTATCGTTTTCTGCTTGACGCATTAAGGGAAAGGCATATATTAGCATTTCTGTTTTGACGTGACTTTTTAGTTCTGTTGAAGGAGAAAAAGATTTGATGTTTGATATTGTGAAGAAGAGATTGACCTGATCCTGCGTAAAGCCGGTTGATAGATGTTTTATACCTTCAGTGTTCCTACTTGAAGGTTTCTGTTAATCATACGCAGAGGAGCGCATGCGGATTATATCTGCTTTGTGCTAATCGTACCCATGATTTTTGGGTTAATCTGGCAATTTAAAAAATTATACCAATATTTAGGTTTTCCTAACTATTGGTAATCTAGGTCTTTGTCATTGTTTATAATTTATTATATCTGATGATGAAAACTAATCGTAATTATCAATAATCTATTTTTATTTGAAGATTTTTCTGACAATGAAATAGGTGGTGATAATGAGAATAATCAAGTGTTAAAAGGGCATCTGGTGAATGCCTTGGCATTGAGAGGCGATGAAGGACGTGGTACGCTGCGATAAGCTGCGGGGAGCTGTGAACAAGCTTTGATCCGTGGATTTCCGAATGGGGAAACCCGGCCATTTATGGTCATCCTGATCTGAATACATAGGGTCAGGAAGCAAACCTGGGGAACTGAAACATCTAAGTACCCGGAGGAAAAGACATCAACCGAGATTCCGTTAGTAGTGGCGAGCGAACGCGGACCAGGCCAATGC
>CAYMEP010000038.1:0-8073 GCA_964389695.1 uncultured Rhodobiaceae bacterium
CAGCCGCACGGTCGATATCTTTTTCTGTAGCCCTTGCTAACCCACAAACAGATGCATTTTTAACCTGTTTCGAGACAGCAGAAACCGACTGGAAGTCACCTTCGGAAGCAACTGGAAAACCTGCCTCAATTACATCGACTCCCATCTGATCCAAGACTTCAGCAATACGAACTTTTTCTTCCAAAGTCATAGAAGCTCCTGGTGATTGCTCACCATCACGTAAAGTAGTATCAAAAATCAGAATCTGGTCTTCTTTTTTTCCAGAGCGTTGCATATTTGCTGATAGAGAACTCATTTATACCTGCCACAAAATAAAGACTATGAAAATCATTTTTTCACGCTAAGCTAAAGATAGCAAGTTATTTTATTATAGATGATGATAACTGCACCAACTCATATTTAAAACTAAGGAAAAAGCCCATGAATAACCTTCTTAAAATAACAGTTTCTCTCCTATTGTGTGTAGCAACATTTACTTCAGAACTTAAAGCTCAAAGCTTTTTAGACTCAGTACGGAGAGATGCACAAGATATACAGAGAGATGTAAGAACCGTACAGGGAGATGTAAGAGCCGTAAGGGGTGAAATATCTGGAACGAATACAAATTCAAATAATAACGCAATTGACTCAACTGCCGATTCAATTGTTCAATCACTCGAATCAGCGGGCATATTATCTATGCGCCAAGCCAATCGCCTATATATAGGAACAGGTTATAGAACAGGAAGTATTGAGATTGATAATGCGTTAAACACTGATGAAGATGGAATTCATATATTTTTAGGCTATCAGGCTTTATCTTTCTTAAATGCAGAATTTTCCTATACACGTTCAGAAACAGATGCACGCTTAATCAATCCAGGAACTTCTACTGCAACTATAGCGAGTCACGATATCAACAAATTGACAGCATCATTACTGTTGAATTACGATTTCACAGTTGCTAAAATTCCTTTCAGTCCTTTTGCACGTGTTGGGTATTCTTATACGATAATTGAAGGGCAATCTAACGATAACGATTTCTTATACGGCCTTGGGTTAGATTTTTCTCCTATATCCTCTATGCCAGATCTTAGTATACGTTTCGAGTATGATATAGCAAATGATACAGGTAGTGATGGGTTTCATCTTGCTATACTCCACCGTTTATAATAAATCATGGGTAAGTTTATAAATATATTTATATTATCTTTTATTACATTTGGGGCTTTTGTATTCTTCAACTCCCACTTATATGACATTTCTATGATTTTAATCATGATGAAGGTCATACTTATACTTATGCTTTATATTTACCTATTCAAACAATGGACAATATTCGTTATAGAATTTTTAATTTCTCAGATTCTATGTATATATAATAAAGCCTCTGCGAATTTTTATTCGCAGAGGCTTTAAATTGTTCACCTAAATATTTAAATGTACGAAAAAACGTCTAGTTTTTCTTTTGATCAACTAACTTATTTTCGGTAATCCATGGCATTTTCTTTCGTAACTCTGCACCAACCTTTTCAATGGGGTGAGCTGCACATTTTTTACGGAACTCTTTAATTTCTTCTTGTCCACCTTGCATCCAGCGATTTGTAAAGCGACCTGTTTGAATATCCTCTAAAATCCGTTTCATTTCAGCTTTTGTTTCAGAGGTAACCACACGAGGACCAGAAACATATTCACCAAACTCTGCTGTATTAGAAATAGAATAATTCATATTAGCAATTCCACCTTCGTAAATCAAATCAACGATTAATTTGACTTCATGCAAACACTCAAAATATGCCATTTCAGCAGGATACCCTGCTTCCACTAAAGTTTCATACCCTGCTTGAATTAATTCAACCACACCACCACATAAAACAGCTTGTTCACCAAAAAGATCCGTTTCACACTCATCACGGAAATTGGTTTCGATAATCCCAGAACGGCCACCACCAACACCACAAGCATAAGACATAGCTAAATCACGAGCTGTCCCTGTTGCATTTTGAGCAACAGCCATTAAACAAGGAACACCTCCACCACGTAAATATTCACTACGCACAGTATGCCCTGGACCTTTTGGTGCAACCATCAACACATCTAAATCAGGGCGTGGTTTAATCAATTCAAAATGAATCGATAAACCATGAGCAAACATCAAAGCACCACCCTGCTTAATATTATTTACGATATGTTCATTATAAATATCTTTTTGTAATTCATCTGGCGTCAATATCATCACTATATCGCCCCAAGCTGCAGCCTCTTCTATTGTTTTTACTTCAATAGATTCGGCTTTTGCCTTAGCGATAGAAGATGAACCATCACGTAAACCAACACAAATTTCTTTAACACCACTATCACGTAAATTTAATACATGTGCATGCCCTTGACTACCATAACCAATGACAGCAACTTTTTTTCCTTTAACCAGTTCAAGATTTGCATCTTTATCATAAAACATTTCCATAATTTTCTCCTATAATTCCTGCATTCCACGTGGAATAGCTACTATTCCTGTTCTTAATACATCTTTTAACCCTAAAGGACGCATCAATTCAATAAAAGCATCAATTTTTTCTAGCGAACCCGTTAACTCAAATACAAAAGATTCATGTGTTGTATCTATAACAGAGACACGAAATGAATCTGCTATACGTAATGCTTCTTCACGCTTATCCCCTATTCCTATCACTTTCACAAGTGCCATTTCACGTTCAATAGAAACCGTTTCCGTCGTCAAGTCTTTAACTTCCATTACAGGAATTAAACGCAAGAGCTGTACTTTGATTTGTTCAACTACTTTTGGAGGCCCACTTGTCACCAATGTCATACGTGACATATGTGCTGTATCATCTACTTCAGCCACGGTTAAACTCTCAATATTATAACCACGCCCTGAAAACAATCCAACAACACGAGCCAGAACACCTGATGAATTTTTTACCAATACCGATAAAACATGTCTTTCATTGGTCAATTTTTTTATCATTATACTAACGTCTTTCCTGCATCAGATACGTCTGTATCAGCCATTTCACCATTTAATAACATTTCATTATGCGCACTGCCAGAAGCAATCATCGGATAACAATTTTCTTCTTTAGACACACGACAATCAAGAATTACTGGCCCATCTATTTCAATCATTCGACGAATAGCATCATCTAACTCTTCTGGCTTTGAAACTCTAATTCCATGCCCCCCGTATGCTTCTGCCATTTTGACAAAATCAGGCAAAGATTCTGAATAACTTTGTGAATACCGTTTACCATGTAACAATTCTTGCCATTGTCTGACCATACCCATATATTCATTATTTAGAATAAAAATTTTGATTGGCAAACGATATTGAACAGCTGTTGACATTTCTTGTAATGTCATTTGCACAGAAGCCTCTCCTGCGATATCAATAACCAAAGCATCTCGATGTGCAGTCTGTATACCCACAGCAGCAGGAATACCATAACCCATTGTTCCTAATCCACCAGACGTCATCCAACGGTTTGGTTCATCAAAATGAAAATGCTGCGCAGCCCACATTTGATGTTGCCCCACTTCTGTCGATATATAACAATCCTTATCCTTCGTAAGGGCAAACAAACGTTGAATAGCGTGTTGAGGTTTAATGACCTTATCAGAAGGCTCAAAATGCAAACTCTTTTTTGCACGCCATATTTCAATTTCTTGCCACCATGACTCTAAAGCTTTTGTATCCAGAGAATAAGCACGATCTTTCCAAATACGTAACATATCTTTTAAAACATGTGCCACATCACCAATAATAGGAATATCAACATCAACACATTTATTAATAGAAGAAGGGTCAATATCAATATGAATTTTTTTAGAATTAGGAGAAAAAGCATCTAAACGCCCTGTGATACGATCATCAAACCTTGAACCAACCGCAACCATTACATCACAATCATGCATAGCAAGATTAGCTTCATAAGTACCATGCATACCAAGCATACCAAGCCATTTCTGATCACTGGCAGGGAAAGCTCCCAAACCCATCAAAGTAGAGGTCACGGGACAATTCGTTAATTGTACAAATTCACGCAATAGTTTCGTTGCCATAGGACCTGAATTTATAACCCCACCCCCTGTATAAAAAATAGGTTTTTTAGCAGTTACTAGTAAATCAACTGCTTCTTTAATACTTGTTATATCTCCATGAAGTTGTGGTTTATAAGTTGGTGTATTCACATGTGTTGCATCTTGATACGTACCGAGTGCAAATTGAATATCTTTAGGAATATCAACGACAACAGGGCCAGGGCGTCCAGAAGTTGCAATATGAAATGCCTCATGAATAATACCTGCAAGTTCATCAACGGATTTAACAAGGTAATTATGCTTTGTACAACAACGAGTAATACCAACTGTATCACATTCTTGGAACGCATCTGAACCAATCAAATGCGAGGGCACTTGTCCACTCAAACAAACTAAAGGAATAGAATCCATTAATGCATCTGTTAATCCTGTAACTGCATTAGTTGCCCCTGGTCCTGAAGTAACAAGCATAACACCACATTTTCCAGTAGAGCGTGCATATCCTTCCGCAGCATGAGACGCACCTTGTTCATGCCGTACCAAAATATGTTCTATTTTATCTTGTAAGAAAATTGCATCATAAATTGGTAAAACAGCACCACCAGGATACCCAAAAATATGTTCGACACCTTGTTCCTGCAATGCTTTGAGAACAATTTCTGCACCTGTAATTTGTTGCTCGCGCTCCATCACATTCACCCTATCATTACTTCATATGCTCAAGTGTAACGTAAATATTTCAAATAGGTCAATCATTTTCTACAACATATGCAAAGACTTCACGCACATTGCCGCAATATTCTTGCGCATTAAATGTCTTAAAAGCAATCATCTTATTTCTAAACCATGTCATTTGCCGTTTCACATACCGCCTTGTTGCTCGTTGTCCTAGTTTTATTGCCTGTTCAAAACTTTGTTTCCCTTCATATACAGATAATAATTCAGCTAAACCAATCATTTTCATTGATGATAAATGTACTGGTAAATCTAAACCCGCAATCTCTTGGATCTCATTCATAACCCCTTGTTCAACCATTGTGAGCAATCGTTGATTACATCTTTCGTACAGCCAATCACGTTCTGGCATCAGTAGAATCTTTGTCACTTTCCCTAAAAACACAGGATTCACAGTTTTTGACTGCCAATATGTTAAATTTTTACCTGTAACTTCATAAACTGAATATACACGTAATATACGTTGCATATCATTAGAGGAAATTCTTTGATAAGCAACATTATCAATTTCTTTTAACCCCTCATGTAAGGCTACCGCCCCTTCTTTTTCACCTATTAAACGAAATTTATTTTGAACGTCTTCTGGTACATTTGGAATTTCAGAGATCCCCTCCAGTAAACTATGTAAATATAACCCTGTGCCACCAACTAGAATTGGTCTACGTCCCGAATTATACACGTCTTCAATCGCTTGGCATACCTGTAGTATCCATTGTTTAACATCATAGGATTGTGCCATATCAATATGGCCATAAAGGAAATGAGGTATCTGCATTTCATCTTCTTGAGATGGTCGTGCTGTCAAAATACGTGTTTGACGATAGACTTGCATAGAATCTGCGTTGATAATACTACCATTATACTTATGAGCAATTTGAAGAGCTAATGAAGACTTGCCACTTGCTGTAGCACCTGCGATAACAATCAAAGGCGGTTGCTCTTGAGCTCCACCACCACTCAATGCACTAGGAAACTGTATACTCATGACACAGAAAAACTCTCATTATCTAATTTTAACATGTAACCCAAACCACCCTATCATCACAAAAGAATTAGCATACGATATGGCACAAGCCATAGATGGACAAGAGGTTGATTTTCTAAGTACAGGAATCGCTTGCCAAATAAATTGTGTATACAATAAAACAACACAAGAACGAGTAGAACACCTCCTCAAAAATATGCCCATTGATGCAAATTTTACCCATATCCATAATCAACGCAAATCACTATTAGTTGCAGATATGGAAAGCACCATTATTCAAGAGGAATGCCTTGATGAATTAGCTGACTTTTTAAATTTACGTCCAAAGATTTCAGATATTACAGAACGAGCTATGCGAGGTGAGATAGAATTCGAGGCGGCCTTATCTGAACGTGTTTTATTATTAAAAGGTTTACCAGTTACAAAATTACAAGAGGTTTACGATACAAAAGTCAATTTAATGCCAGGTGCACAAACATTACTCTCTACTATGGTAAAGAATAATGCGATTTGTAGTTTAGTGTCTGGTGGATTTAGCTTCTTTACCGAACGTATTGCAAAACGTCTTGGCTTTACACATTGGCGAAGTAATCGTCTCAATATTATAGACGGTCACTTGGATGGTACCATTCACACACCAATTTTAGGCCGTCAAGATAAAGCTCGTTTTCTTGCACAATGGCAAACAGAACAAAACTTAACTCCCAAACAAACAATGACCGTAGGTGATGGAGCTAATGATCTAGATATGTTAACACAAACAAATGCTGGTATCGCTTTTCATGCCAAACCCGCAGTAGCAAAAGCCGCTCCTTTAACAGTCAATCATAGTGACCTCACAGCTCTACTATACATACAAGGCTATAAAAAATCAGAATTTATTGAAGCACTCTAAGATTATCTAAGGACTAATTTTTAAAGCAACGAAACGTCTTCCATGTTGCGTATGCAATAAAGCAAGAACAGACTTCTTACCTGATTTTTTTACTAACTCAACCTGTTGCACAACCTCCGTAGGCGTTTGTACAATCCGATAATCAATTTCAGTGATGATATCTCCTATACGTATTCCCGCTCGGTTCCCTAGACTATCAGAGTTTATAGCAACCACCTGTACGCCACCATCCTGAGGCTTTAAGTTAAATTTCTTACGAACACTCTTAGTCAACACACGAAGTTTCAGTCCTAAAACACTGCGATCATTTTTCTTATTTAACTCACTTTGGGATAATTCACTAACTTGTTCTGCTTCACCTTCATCTAATTTTCTAATGATCACAAATTTTGTAATTATTTTTCCACGACGTAAAACACTTACTCTTACTCGTTTATTGACTGAAGTTTCTGCAACAATACGAGGTAAATCCTTCATATTATCTACAGATTTACGGTCAAAGCTTAAAATCACATCCCCTACTTTTAACCCAGCTTTTTTTGCAGGCCCTTCAGGAGACAATTCAGCAATCAACGCACCTTTAGATTTTTTCAACCCTAAGCTATGTGCTAATTCGTCAGTCATTTCTTGAACCTGAACCCCAAGCCATCCTCTTGTTGCTTTTCCAAAGTTACGTAATTGTGTTACAATATTAGACGCTAAATCGGCAGGAATCGCGAAACCAATCCCTACGGAACCACCAGAAGGTGAAATGATTGCCGTATTGACTCCAACTACATTACCAGCAAGGTCAAATAAAGGGCCTCCAGAGTTTCCTTTATTGATCGCCGCATCAGTTTGAATATAACTATCGTAAGGACCAGAATTAATATTGCGGTGTAAAGCAGATACAATACCCGCCGTTACAGATTCACCTAAACCAAAAGGATTCCCAATCGCAATGACCCAATCACCAACACGTGTTTTATTATCACCCGAAGAAAATTTTACAAAAGGCAACTTATATGGAACATCAATTTTCAATACAGCCAAATCTGTTTTTATATCACGCCCAAGAACTTTGGCTTTATATTTTTCACCATTTGACAAGTTTACTTCAATTTCATCTGCATGTTTGATTACATGGTTATTAGTCACAATGATACCAGAAGAATCAATAATAAATCCTGACCCCAATGACGTAACTTTACGTGTTTTTTTATTTTGAAAAGGTTGTTGCTGTTGAAACTCACGAAAGAAAAATTCAAACGGTGTTCCTTTAAAAGCATTACCTTGTTGTGCGACTGTTGCTCTGATAGAAATATTAACAACAGACGGTATTAAGCGCTCTGCTAAATCAGAGAAACCTTGCGAAACATCCTGAGAAGGAGTAACTGCCTTAGTTTGCAGAGGTACCAACAAGCTAGCTGATACTATAAGC
>CAYMEP010000039.1:0-8046 GCA_964389695.1 uncultured Rhodobiaceae bacterium
AAGGTTGCATGGATTGGGGATGGGAATAATGTTGCCGTATCTTGGATACAGGCAGCTTGTTTGTTGGACTTTGAACTGTACCTTGCTGTTCCTAAAGAGTTTTATCCCTCCCAATATGTATTGGATTGGATGCAGGACAAGAAAAATATTCATTTTGTAAAAGACCCAAAAGATGCTGTTTCTGGTGCAGTTGCTGTTAATACAGATTGTTGGTTTTCAATGAGTGATGACCCCAAAACAAAAACACAACGTGAACAATTATTACAACCTTACCAAGTAACCCAAGAGCTTATGAGCCAAACAGATAATGGTATTTTTTTACATTGCTTGCCGGCCTATCGTGATAAGGAAGTGTGTACCAAGGTGATTGATGGAGTACAATCTGTGGTGTTTGAACAGGCAGAGAATCGGTTATATGCGCAAAAGGCAATTTTACAATGGTGTTTAAAGAAAGTCTAAATATGTCTTGTGATAATGTATCTCTTCCTTATCGAATAGAAAATATAGCAGCTCATGGGCGTATTGTGAAATTAGGCAAAGTCGCCGATGATATTTTATCTCGCCATGATTATGATGAAGCCTTAGCAAATTTACTGGGTGAGTTCGTCGCTTTAACGGCTATTATGGGGTCTGCATTAAAATTCATAGGGCGTTTTGTGGTTCAAACTAAGACTAATGGAGCAATCCCAATGATGGTTTGTGATATAAAAACAGATGGTACGATACGTGCTTATGCAATGAAAAATGAAGAAAAATATGCACATATTTGTAATAAACCATCTCAAATGGACTTGATGGGCAAGGGATATATTTCTTTTACAGTCGACCAAGGAGACAATATGGAACGCTATCAAGGTATAGTACCATTGGAGCATGATTTGGAAGAGGCTGTGCATACTTATTTTAAGCAGTCTGAACAAATTGATACATGTGTCAATTTGTTCAGTTCTGTCATTGAAGCCCCAAACCATAAAAAATCATACCGTGTGGGTGCAATTATGCTCCAAAAGACAGCACAGCATGATGTTAAAGACTTATCTGAAAACGAAGAACAACAAATTGATGAAGATAAAAATATACAGGATGACTGGAAACGTTTAACTGCATTATTGGCAACCGTACAACACGATGAATTGTTAGATGAAACCTTGGAGCCAGAAGTTTTACTATATCGTTTGTTTCATGAAGATGGGGTGCGTGCTTTTGAACCAAAAGAATTACAATTTGGGTGTTCTTGTTCGCATGAACGCCTTTTAACATTTGTAAAAAACTTCACCTCTGAGGAAAAGGAGGACATCATAAAAGATGGAACCATAGAAATTGTTTGTGAATTTTGTAATGAGGGATATACATTTCATGAGTCTAATTGGTAGGGTATGTAGATATGAGAGTAGTTTTGGTTACATTTATTAGGAGAGAGGGATGCTGGATATTGTAAAGAAAATATGGCTGTGTATACCGCCAAAAGTACGCTTGTCGAGTATAATTATAGTGGGAAGCCTTACTTTTTTTATGGTGATGGTTTTGACCAAGACCACAATTAAACCAGTCATACAAAAACCACCTATACGTTATGTGCAAGCACATACAGTACATTATGCACCTGCTCACTTAAATATTCCTGCTTATGGACAGGTGGTTTCGTCACGAAAAATTAATCTACGAGCATTGGTGGAGGGAGAAGTCATTGATGTAAACCCAAAATTGTTAGAAGGGGCATTGTTCAAAAAAGGTGAAATGTTATTGAAGCTTGATCCTTTTGAATATCAAAATACTCTCGATGAGGTGAAAGCTTTACTAAGTTCTGCACAGGCTTCTTTGAAACTAGCAAAAAGTGATTTTGATAATGCAAATATTTTATTTGAAAAAGGGAATGTTTCACAAAGTCATTTAAATAATCTTGAAACGAAATATATCATTCAAAAAGCAAAGGTAGATCAGCTAAATATTGCTTTGCGTAGAGCAAAGCGTGATTTTAGAAATACAAAAATCATTGTACCCTTTGAGAGTTATGTGAGTGACATACAGGTAAGAGAAGGGCGGTTAGTAAATAAAAAAGATAAAATCTTACACTTAAAGGATGCAAAGAATTATCAAATTAAATTTAATTTGTCTGAAACAGAGTATGATTCACTGTTAAAAGCAAAGAGTGATATAAAAGGAAAAGCTGTTGAAGCAATTTGGAAAATAGGGACACAAAACTCAGTATTGAAAGCTGTGGTAACGCACATAGCAGGACGAATAGACCGTAATATTGGTGGCATTAATGTTATTTCTGATGTGGTAGATGTCGGACATATTCCTATTAGAGACGGTGCATTTGTTAATGTAACTCTAAAAGCAAAAAGTTTTTCTAAAATAGCGATGATTCCTAATAGTGCATTATTTGCCAACAATGTTATTTATCTTATTAGAGATAATAAGTTAAAGAAAAAAATATTAATTAATCCAATAAAAATGGGTGATTTTGTATTGGTGAATGATGTAAATGAAGAAGAAAAAATACTGCTACATAGATTTATTGGGGCTGAAGATGGGGTTGCAGTGCAAATTAGATAATGACAGATCAACCTAAAAAAAATGCTCAAATTAAAAAAATAGTAAATGAGCAAGAAGGTAGCTTATCTTTCTTTGGGTCTTGCGTGAGCATTATAACGCGTCACAAAAACTTAGCAAATTTCTTGATGATTATTATGATAATAATCGGTGTTTATGGATTATATAATATCGATACACGATTCTTTCCTAAATTTAAATTAGATATTATTTCAGTAAGTATTTCTTGGCCAGGAGCAGGAGCAGAAGATGTTGATCTTAATATTGTAGAGCCTGTACAGACAAAATTACGGTTTTTAGATGGGGTAAATAATATTAAAGCGAAGGCAAAAGAGGGTGGCGCGAGCTTTGTGATAGAATTTCAAAATGGATGGGATATTTCTCGTGCTTCTGAAGATGTAAAGTCTAGCTTAAATCAATTACTCACATTACCAGAAGATAGTAAACGTCCAGTAGTTCAGCGGCTTGCCCCATTAGAGCCAGTTGGATCTTTGTTGTTATATGGGACTGTGTCTGAAAAAGAATTGCAACAATATGCACTAAAAGTGCGAGATGATTTATTAGATCTTGGGTTAGAAAAAGTTAACTTGTTGGGTATGCGTGATGAAGAAATTTGGGTGGAAGTGAAAACTCATAAATTACAACGTTATGCATTAACCACAAAAGATATTGCTGTCGCGATACGAAATACAGCGTTAGATATGCCAGGGGGGGTATCGCGTGGTATGAATGAACAACAAATTCGTACAAAAGGAATTATCAAATCTGCTCAAGAAGTAGAAGAAATAGAAATACGATCAAAAAATTCAGGAGAAAGATTAATTGTAAAAAATATAGCTAATGTGAAAGAAACATTCGATATAGATCAGCCAACTAGATGGAAAGATGCTGAAAGACAAGCAATTAAAATTTCAATTTTGCACTCTGGAGATAATAGTTCTGTGCAGGATTTAAAAAAGATGCGTAATTATACAAAAAATGTACAGGATGACTTACCTCCTAATATAGTATTAGAGATTGCTTCTGAAGAGGCAAAACTTATTCTTGAGAGAATGGATGTTATGTTAAAGAACGGTGTAACAGGTATGGTATTGGTTGTATTGGTTCTGTTTCTATTTTTGAATTTTCGTATTGCACTTTGGGTCTCATTAGGAATCCCATTGGCTATTTTATTGACTTTAGGGCTGATGTCATATTTGGATTATAGTTTGAATATGGTTTCTATGTTCGCCTTTATTATGACTTTGGGCGTGATTGTAGATGATGCGATTGTGGTTGGTGAACATGCAAGTAAACTACATGAGAGTGATGGGTTGAGAGCTGATAATGCAGCAATACAAGGTGTATTACAAATGTCTTCCCCTATTTTTGCATCAGCTTTAACAACGGTTGTAGCTTTTATTCCAGTATTTTTAGTTGATGGCTCTTTTGGGGCAATTGTTAAACCGATTCCTCTGACGGTGATACTTGTTTTAATTGCCAGTTTATTAGAATGTTATTTCATTTTACCTGCTCATATGTACTACGCATTATTGAAATCTAGTACTGATAAAAAAATGAAACATAATAAATTGATAGCCTATTTAATTAAATTTAGAAGTCTTTTTCAAGAACGTTTCGAAAAAATACGACAAACCAAATGTCCTAAAATAACAGGATGGGCATTTGATAATCGTTATCTAATGATTTGTATTTCTGTTGCAATTATCATTGTTATTCTTGGTCTTATGGCGGGAGGACGGGTGGGCTTCCGTTTTTTTCCAGAACCAGAGGCAGAACATCTTGTCGCAAATATAACTTATCAACCAGGGACACCGAGGCATATTGTGAAAGAAGGTGTAGAAATAGTTAGAAATTCTTTATTTGAAACAGATAGAAAATTACGTTCTGAAGGACAATCTTTAATTAAGACATATTCTCATCAGTTAGGATCTGTCGGTGGTACTGAGGGTAGTGTCTTTTTTTTTTTTTGTAGAAATCGTTCGGGGAATCATTTGGCAAGTGTATTTGTAACTCTTGTTCAAAGTGAGAATCGTAGTATACGTACACAGGAATTTCTGGATACATGGGAAGATAATATACCTGAAATATTTAATATAGAACGAATTTCTGTAATAAATGCTGTGGGATCTCCAGGGGGAACGCCAATTGAATTTAAACTTCATGGCAACAGTCTAAGTAATCTAAAACAGGCGGCTATAGAACTTAAAAATATCATTTCTTCTTATCCTGGAGTCGTGGCGCCAGAAGATAATTTGAGTTATGGAAAATATGAACTCGTTTTAACGGTTAATGAACAAGGTCGTGCTTTGGGTTTTAGCAATAAGAGTGTTGGACAACAATTACGTGATTCTTTTGAAGGTATTGTGGCACAACGGTTTACACGTGAAAATTCTGAAGTAGCAGTTCGTGTGGTACTTTTGCGAGATTTGTTTGAAGAGCAAAGTTTGGATAATTTCTATCTACAAATACCCAATATAAGACCTGTGCGTTATGTATCTTTGAAAGATGTTGTGACTGTAAAAGAAAAATCAGGATTTACAGCAATCCGTAGATCAGGTGGAGATAGAGAAGTAGAGGTAAAGGCAGGGTTTATTGTGGGGTATGGTAATCCAGAAAATGTTATGAGTGATGTTCGTCAGAAGTTTCTTCCGGGTTTAGTAAAAAAATATAATGTTTCTTATGAAACAGGTGCTCAATCACAGGAGACACAGGGGGTATTAAAAACCCTATCATGGGGCTTGATGATATCATTGGCTTTGATTTATATTATTTTAGCGATAATTTTCTCCAATTATGTTTTGCCACTTATTGTGATGGCCATTGTTCCTTTTGGATTGTTTGGGGGTATCCTTGGACATTTTGTGCAAGGGTTTGATTTGAATTTCTTAAGCCTTATGGCTTTGTTAGGCTTATCAGGTATTTTAATTAATAATTCTATTATTTTAATGATACGAATTCAAGAGCAGCAAGCACAAGGAGTGGAATTACGAACTGCAGTCATACAAGCAACAAAAGACCGATTTCGTCCTGTTGTTTTGACATCAGTGACCACTATATTTGGCTTGTTGCCACTTTTATTTGAAACGAATGCACAAGCATTGTTTCTAATTCCAATTGCGATTACGATGGCATGGGGGTTAGCTCTGTCGAGCTTACTGGTTCTGTTGCTTATTCCAGCAATTTTAGGAATTGTAGAGGATTTACAAAAACGTCGTTAACGTCTCCAGAAACTAGGCATAAACATAACTAATATAGCAAATAACTCTAAGCGGCCTAATAGCATGGCAAAACATAAAATCCATTTGGCTTCATCAATAAGGTTTGCATAATTACCAGAAGGACCAACAATTTCACCTAAACCAGGGCCAACATTAGCAATTGCAGCTGCAGAAGAGGATAATGCTGTTAAATAATCTAGACCCACAGTGTGTAATAAAAAAGCGACTAGAAAAAAACATAAAATATAGATTGCTGCAAAGGTAATCACAGAAATAATAATATTTTGTGAAAGAGGGCGATGATTATAATGGGTGGTGGCAATACTATGAGGGTGTGTGATTCGGTATATTTCTTGGCGTATAGTTTTGAACATAACTTGTAAACGAAATATTTTAAAACCACAGGAAGTAGAACCAGCACATCCACCAATTAACATCATTGCAAAAATAATAATTATAGGAAATGTACCCCAAAGGCTATAATTAGTAGTTACATAGCCTGTACCTGTCATAACAGAAGTGAGGTTAAAGGTTGTTTCACGTAGAGCTTGTAAAGGGGCAATATCCACTGTGAGGAGGCGGTAAAGTAAAACAATAGTAATAAAACTAAATAATAATATAAGAAAACAGCTGATTTGGGTATCTTTTAAGAAAGTATGCAAGCGATAATCTAGACTTTGATTACGACCTTGTAGAGCCTTTAGATAAGCAACAAAAGGAAGACTAGATAATATCATGAATAAAATAGCAATCCAGTCAATGTAAGCACTATTAAAGTAACGAAAAGAATTATCAGAGGTAGAAAAACCACCCGTAGAAATGGTTGTCATTGCATGAGTAATGGATTCAAATAAATTCATGCCAGCGCACCAATAGGCAAAACAACAAAGTACAGAAATACCTAAGTAAAGTTTAGCGATAGCCGCAGCAATTGCTGCGGATTGAGGTAAAAACTTTTCCGAGGTATCCGAAGACTCCAAATGGAATAATTGCATTCCACCGATATTCAGTAACGGCAGAATTGCAATTGCCATTACAATAATACCAATCCCACCAAACCATTGTAATAAAGCACGCCAGAGTAATATACCATGCCCTGTATCATCTAGATTTGTAAAAATGGTTGCACCTGTTGTGGTTAAGCCAGACATCGCTTCGAAAAAAGCATCTGTATAGCTAATATCATTTATATTAGAAAAACTAAAAGGAAGAGCTGAAAATATTGCCATAAAAACCCATGACCAACCAGTTAAAGCGAAGGCTTGCTTCATCGTTAAATGATCTATAGAGCCACGATTCGTCAAAATTAATGCAATTGAAAAAAAGCCGGTTATACATGCACTGATAATAAAAATAGACCAGTCTTGATTGCCATTTATATAATCAACGATGGCTGGGAATAACATGCCAAGTGACAATATACTAAGAAGTAATCCAATGATAAATAATACAGGGCGGAATTGAGCCATAATAATACTTCATTTATAAATTATTGAGTGCCATGTAAAAATCATCAATTAAATCTTGGGGATCTTCTAACCCAACAGAGATACGCAATGTACCACCAAAAATTCCAACTTCTTGTTGATCTTTAGGTGATAACTTTTGATGAGTCGTTGTGGCAGGGTGTGTGATGAGTGTTTTGGTATCCCCAAGATTATTAGAAATTCTCGCAATTTTTAATTGATTGCTCAATGAAAAGGCGGCTTGTTTTCCCCCTTTGACATGAAATGCAATCAGGTTTCCTCCACGTGACATTTGTTCTTTTGCCAGTGCATATTGTGGATGAGTGGTATGGTGGGGGTAAATGACTTGCTCAATATTGGGGTGCTTATATAAAGCTTCGCACAGTTTTTCTGCTCCGTTACAATGTGCGTCTATGCGTAAGGGTAACGTTTCTAAAGATTTCAGCAAAACCCAGGCATTAAAAGGGCTTAAGGAAGGCCCTGTGTGCCGCAGAAACATTGTTAGATACTCATCAATCCATGCTTTTGAAGCTAATATAACACCACCTAAGCAACGTCCTTGTCCATCAATATGTTTTGTTGCAGAATAAACAACAATATCAGCTCCTAACGTTAGAGGTTTTTGTAATATTGGTGTAGAAAATACATTATCTACCATTAATAGTGCATTGGTATTATGTGCAATATTAGCAACGGACTTTATATCAACAAGGCTTAAAACAGGGTTCGTAGGGCTTTCTAAAAAGAATAATTTTGTATTGGGACGGATAGCATTTTTCCATGCCTCTAAATCTATCCCATCA
>CAYMEP010000040.1:0-1480 GCA_964389695.1 uncultured Rhodobiaceae bacterium
GTATAAAGTATCAACAAGCTACTTATCCACACAAATGACAATTTCTTGTTAGTATCTTTTAATTCTCAACAAAAATCACAATACTGTTGCTAAATTACAACAATATTAACAATTAATATATATTAAGGATAGTTTTACTTGCATCATATGTATTGTTTGATAAATTCAAACTATCGCTTTAGTTGAGTTGCGTTAGATTTAGTTAGTTGGTTGTGTTGTTGCGTATTGAGTATTGTCATAGCCGTATCGATTCCTCTGGATCATTGCGATACCGGTCCATCACTTCGTCCCTCCCGGATCGGTGTCCGCCACGACAAAGAAGTCGTGGCGGCGGGGATGGGGACAATTACCCTAGAACCATATCAGACACAAATGGATTTGATTGCCTCTCTTGCCCGAAAGTAGATTTATCTCCATGTCCAGAGATAAAAGTAATATCATTCCCTAATGGCCAGAGTTTTTGCGTAATCGAATCGATAAGATCTTGATGATTACCTTTCGGAAAATCAGTCCGTCCTATAGACCCTTGAAATAAAACATCACCGACTAGTGCCATTTTATCTTCTCGTTGAAAAAACACGACATGCCCTGGTGTATGTCCAGGACAATGCAAAACTTCAAATATTTTTCCTGCTACTTCTATTTTATCTCCTTGTACAAGCCATTTATCTGATTCAAATACTTTAGACTCTGGAAACTGATAATCTTTAGCTAATTCAGGCATTGCTTCGATCCAGAAACGATCCTCTTCATGAGGACCAATAATTGGAATATTATATATTTGTGCAATATCAAAGACAGCGCCCACATGATCTAAATGTCCGTGAGTGCAAAGAATTTTTTCTAAGATAAGTTTTTTTTCTTTTACAAAGCTAGTGATTTTTTCTACATCCCCACCAGGATCCACAATTCCTGCCTTTAAAGTATTAGGGTCCCAGAATATAGTACAGTTTTGTTGAAATGCTGTCACAGCAATAACATGATAATTAAGCATCTTCACTCCTTTGTAATAAAATATGCTTTACACTTTCTACACTTATAAATTGCTTTATAATAGCCCTATGATGTTTTTAGGAATTGACCTTGGTATGACTAATTTAAAATTAGCTTTAATAGAAGCTAATGGTAAATATGTAGCTGAAACGAGCAAAGAAATTGTAACCTTATCTCCTTATACTGATTGGTCTGAACAAAACCCACAAAACTGGCTAGACTGTTTACAATCTTGTAATAAAGATTTACGCACACTCACAAATTATAAAGATAAGGATATTTCTGGTATCAGTATTACAGCTGGCACACATATTTCTGTTTTATGTGATAAAGAAGGAAATGCCTTACGCCCTGCGATTACATGGCGTGACCAACGAGCGGCAAAAGAAGTAGAAACCTTAACTCATTATAGAGAAAAGATTTTATCTCTTACACTACATGAACCTAATGCCACGTGGTCACTCGCACATTTAGCATGGTGTAAAGA
>CAYMEP010000040.1:1490-7869 GCA_964389695.1 uncultured Rhodobiaceae bacterium
CAGAGATTTTAGAAAATACAGCTTTATTTTTACCTGCCAAGGACTGGCTTCGTTATCATTTAACGGGCGAAATTGCTACAGATTTTTCAGATGCTATAGGTACACAGCTTTGTAATGCCGAAAAGAGAGATTGGTCAAAAGACTTATGTTCACTAGCATCTATCTCTACATCTATTTTACCAGAAATTCGTTCTTCCTTTGATAAGGGTGGTTATATTCATCAGAAAGCATTTAACCGTTTTCATCTTCCTCAACACTGCCCTGTTTATATCGGTGCAATTGATACCAGCACCGAATTGATATCTGCCAATGTTATACATTCTGGACAAGCATGTTTCAAATTAGCCTCAGCAGGAGTTGTCTCTTTATGCCATGACAATATAGGGCGTCATCCTCCTATTTCTTGCTATCCGCATATTTCTGGAACGGGCTGGTATTTTGCCTCCGGCATGAATAGTTGCAGCACAGCATATGATTGGGTACGACAAGTCTTATTAAGTAATATTAGTTTTACAGAGATGGAGACTCTTGCACGATCAAGCAATATAGGCGCAAAAGGTGTATTGTTTCACCCTTTTTTATGGGGAGAACGAGCACCTTATTGGGATAACACACTCACTGCTAGTTTTACTGGTTTAACCCACCACACAGAACGTTCTGATATTGCTCGTGCTGCTTACGAAGCCATTGGTTATGCCCTTTATGATATTCGTCAGAACATGCAAGAAAAGACAAATTTAAAGATAGAATCTGCATCTCTTATTGGTGGTGGTTCTAGTTCTACACTTTTGGGACAGATGATGGCTGATATACAGAATATTCCTTTTTCTGTACCAAAGCATTCTTCAGCCGCGTATGGTGCTGCCTTGTTTGCGGCGACTGCTCATGGTTGTTTCTCCAGTTTACAAGAAGCTACCCAGCAAATTGAACAACAACATCAGTACGTTCCTAATTCATCATCTCATAAACTTTACCAGGATAAATTTTTACATTATCGACAAATTGTCAAAAACTTACAATAACAATGACCAAGGCTGTTCTATGAATTTTCGACAAGCTTGCAAAAATTTTGCTGCCTCTGCTCCATTAATAACTCTATGGTCACTAGATAAAGTCAACTTCATGAATCTATGCGTTTTAATGTGATTATTTTGTGAAACCAAACGCTCGCTCACACCTCCCACTGCTAAGATTGCGGCTTGAGGAGGATTAATAATAGCCGTAAATTCACTAATTCCAAACATACCTAAATTTGAAATAGAAAAAGTACCCCCTTCATACTGTTCCGGTTTCAAACGCATTTCAGCTGATAACTTTGCTAACTCTTTGGCTTCTTGGGATATTTCTCGAAGATTCTTTTTCTCTGCCTTTTTTATAATCGGTGTAATGAGCCCACCACCTTCTAAAGCTACAGCAATTGAAATATCTGCATGATGAAATTTCAAAACTTGCTGCCCCTCATAAGAAACATTTACCTCTGGCACAGCCTTTAATGCCAACGCAGAGGCTCTAATAATACAATCATTCAACGTAATTTTTTCATCACTATTATTATCCTGTAAAGTTTGATTGATCTTCTTACGTAATATATCTAACGGATCAATATGACATTCCATCGTAGTATAATAATGTGGTATTTCTGATTTTGAGGCTGTAAGACGTTGTGCAATAGACTGGTGCATTGGTGATAAATTGACAATTTCATATTCTTCTTCTTTAAAGAATAACTTTGCAGAAGGTAATTGATTTGCAGACGTATCAGTTTTTTGACTTAATACTAACTCTATATCTCGTTTAATAATTCGTCCTTGAGGGCCTGTAGGCTTCACATCATATAAATTAATATGATATTTTTTTGCTAAATAGCGCGCCAAAGGACTAGCGATGACTCTTTTTTCCATGCCAATTACCGGTAGCACACTTGGTTCACAGCATCTATCACCTGCTGCACAGAAGGTAAACTCGCCTTTTCAAGATTTTCAGCATAAGGCATTGGCACATCCTGTGCAGTCACCCGAATAATAGGAGCATCCAAATCATCAAAAGCATGTTGCTGAACTAATGCTGCAATTTCTGCACCAATTCCAGCCACTGGCCAACCTTCCTCTACAGTGACAAGACGATTTGTTTTACCCACTGACGTTACAATCATTTCTCCATCCAAAGGACGTAAACTCCTCAAATCAATAACTTCACAAGAAACACCATCTGCCTCAAGCTGTTTTGCCGCTTGTAAAGTAATCACAAGACCATGACTATGGCTTACAAGTGTCACATCCTTACCTTCACGTAAAATATTAGCACGCCCAATCGGTATCACAAAGTTATCCCCTACCGGCACCAACCCTTTTTCCGCATATAATAACTCACTCTCCAAAACTAATACAGGGTTAGGGTCACGAATTGCAGCCTTTAACAATGCTTTTGCATCAGAAACTCTATAAGGAGAAACCACTTTCAACCCAGGAATATGTGCATACCAAGCAGAATAGTCTTGACTATGCTGCGCTGCAACACGGCGTGCAGCTCCATTAGGACCTCTGAAGACAATAGGACAAGTCACTTCTCCACCTGACATATAATGTGTCTTAGCAGCAGAATTAATAATATGGTCAATCGCCTGCATAGCAAAATTAAATGTCATAAACTCAATGACTGGACGTAAGCCAGCAAAGGCTGCCCCCACCCCAAGTCCAGCAAAGCCATGTTCTACAATCGGTGTATCAATAACCCGTTTATCACCAAACTCCTGCAATAAACCTTGTGTAACCTTATACGCCCCTTGATATTCAGCAACTTCTTCTCCCATAACAAAAACATCTTTACAACGACGCATTTCTTCTGCCATAGCATCTCGCAAAGCATCTCGCATTGAGACTTCAACCATTTTTGTATCTTTTGGGATACTCATATCATCAGGCAACTCAGAACGTAGAAATACTTTATTAACAATATTTTTAGTCTCATCTACCCGCTTATCAGGCATAGTTTTAACCTCAGGTATTTCTTCAATTTCTAAATTTTCTAAAACAGAAATATCTTCTCCCTCTTTTAATAAATATGCCATCACTGTATTTATAGGAATATCAGCACTATTCTCTTCTAGAATTAATTTTCCACATTGACCATCGACTAATGCTTCTAATTCAATAATAGCTTTATCAGTTTCAATTTCCGCAATAACATCACCAATTTCCACCATGTCTCCTGGTTGAATATGCCAACATACAAGTTTCCCTTTTGTCATAGTCGGCGAAAGGCTTGGCATAATAACCTCAATTGGCATGTGAATCCTCCACATATATATGTTTTTTTAATTCAGATATATCTGGTACTTGACTATCCATTGACAATTTTACAATTCTTTCTATTTCTGCATCGATTTCTAATTTGATAGCTTTAATTTTCGTTTCATCTAAGAGATTGTCTTTAACCATCTGTTTTTGTAAAGATTGAATCGGGTCTTGAGTTTGCCGTACTTTCTTAACATCTTCACGTTTTCTATATTTGGCAGGATCAGACATCGAATGTCCGCTATAACGATATGTTTTCATTTCTAAAATATAAGGCGCTGGCGTTTTACGAATCTTTGTTAAGACTTGATCAACAGCTTCATGTACAGCGATAACATCCATACCATCAACTTGTTTCCCTTCAATACCAAAACTGACGCCCCTTTGAGAAAAGTCTGTCTGTGCAGAAGCACGTTCAACACTAGTACCCATTGCGTATTGATTATTTTCAATAATATATATAATGGGTAAATTCCATAAAGCTGCCATATTAAAGCTTTCATAAACCTGCCCTTGATTGGCAGCCCCATCACCTAAGAATGTTAAACAAATACTGTTATTGTCTCGATAGGAATTATTAAAGGCCAGTCCTGTACCAATGGACACTTGTGCTCCCACGATACCATGCCCACCATAAAATTTCTTTTCTACATCAAACATATGCATAGAACCTCCTTTACCCTTAGAGACTCCATCCTTACGCCCAAGTAACTCACTCATAATTTTCTGTGGTTCTATCCCACAAGCTAAGGCATGGCCATGATCTCGATAAGCAGTAATAATCTGATCTCCCTGCTTTCGTGCCCTTTCTACCCCTATAATAACGGCTTCCTGCCCTGAATATAAGTGACAAAAGCCTCCAATTTCTCCCAAACCATATAATTGCCCTGCTCGTTCTTCAAAAGATCTAATAAGTAGCATATCATGATAGACAGACAACAATTCTCGATTTGATAATTTTTTGCTATTTGTTTTCTTCATTAAATCTCACTTATTGAAACAACACATTTTACTGAATTAAAGTCACTATCTTTCGTGAGAAAATTTTGAAATATGGCGAATACAAATTTATTCTCTATTTATATAGTCCATATGTTGTATTCAACTAAAACTTTAACAATAACCCAACACCAGCAAATATAGTATTATTACTTTCTATATTATAATTATTAGAGTCGGTATCATCTAAAAGACCATTGTTAGTATGGCTTACATATTCAATAGAATAAGTCACTTTTACACCTGGCATTAAAAGTGTATTTCCCCCCACAACAAAAACATACGTATCTGAGTTTGTTGCCTTTAAAGTACCATCTACCGGCTGGATGTCTTGGTAATGAAGTACACTACCAATTTTAGTATTTTGTGTTAAATTATAAGCTACACCAAAATGTATAATGTCAGCCTTAGATGCTCCCACCAGATCATTTTTCTGTCTAAAATAATTACCACCAATTTCCCACTTTTTCGTTGTTAGGGATAACCCGAAGGCAATTTCTTGCTGTTCACCTTCCAAAGAATTATACCCTTCAGAGATTTCTCCTGTTACAGACGCCCCCAATTTCATACCTTTATAAACTTCACTAACGTATGTTGCAGAATAAGAGGACACTTCTTTGCCTGATATTTCTGTATTGAAGTTACCCCCTGAGGTTCCTGCACCATAACCATTTTTCTTATCAGTATCAGGAGTATAACTGTAACCTATCTGCATTCCATTCACTCGTGGTGAAAAATAGCTAATCTTATTAGCATCTCCAGATAAGTGTTTATGACGTGGAGTAATAAAATTAGACACAGATTCCCATGTATCAAAATTATTACTATACGTTTTCCATCCTAAAAAAATTGGAGCATGTACTTGTGCTAAATCCGCAACAGAATTCTCAGCACCTAAAATAAATTTACCAAATGGACCGTACACATAAACATAGTGTTCATCAATTTGATCTTTTGATGTAGAGCCTTCGAGTTGTATAAACGCACCAAATGTAAAACCATAACGACTACCTTCAGCCTGAAAATGTATTTCTGCATCTTCAGACAATTGAACGCTATTAGCATTATCAACTACGGCATCCGTTATATAGAACATAGAATTATAATACCCACCTACCTTCAAATTTAACCCAGTATTTTTACTATATTTTTCTATATTTTTCTTTTCTGTTGGACTTTTTAAGTCACTTTTTTCATAAAGACGTTTTCTGCTTTCATCTTCTTGATCATATTTTAATATACCTGACTGCGTATACCCAAGCTCTGGGAAAATTGTACCCACTATTAACAATAACCCTATTAAAAAAAAATTCATAACATCCTCACTTTTATTACCCTGCTATTGCCTGCTTTTTGTATCATATGTCTTGTTCAAAGACAACCCACCTTCAAGGTATATTCTGACATAATTTATTTTATATGGCTTACATTCTTTTAAAAATCTATGATACTTAAACAGAGAAGACAAAAATTTACAGGAGTATTATATGAAAATTTCAAATAAAGAGAATACTATTACAGAGGCATTAGAAAAAATGTCTAATATTGAAGCTCCTAAAAATATTAAATCAATGGTTAGTGCTTCGGAATGGGATGCAAGAGTAAATTTAGCCGCTTTATACCGTCTCATTGCGTTACACCATTGGGATGATATGATTTACACACATATTTCTGTACGCGTTCCTGGCACAGAGGATCAATTTTTAATTAACCCTTGGGGAATGATGTTTGAAGAAATTACAGCTTCTTGCCTTATTAAGATTGATATAAATGGAACCCCCTTGAGCAAAACACCTTACATTGTAAACCCCGCAGGGTTTACGGTACATAGCGCCTTACACAAAGAAAGGCCGGATGCACATTGCATTATACATTTACATACTGCAGATGGTGCCGCTGTTTCTGCACAACGACATGGACTTTTACCTATATCACAACATTCTCTGGTATGTCACGATCGTGTTGCATATCATGCTTATGAAGGAATCGCACTAGACTTAGAAGAACGGGAGCGTCTTGTTAAGCATATGGGAAATAAACCATTAATGCTTCTTAGAAATCATGGAACCTTATCTATTGGTATAGAT
>CAYMEP010000041.1:0-7780 GCA_964389695.1 uncultured Rhodobiaceae bacterium
GCTCAATTCCAAACACATATTCATGCGCAATCGGCGCATATTGCTCAAGGTGTAGATTCTAGGGAAGACAAGGATGAAGGAGCTGGGGATCAGGGTATTATGTTTGGGTATGCTTGTCGTGAAACAAAACATTTTATGCCGGCGCCAATCGCTTATGCTCATGAGATATTACATGATATGGCGCGGGCACGTAAGTCAAAAAAAATAAAAGGATTAGGGCCAGATTCCAAAAGTCAGATTTCTTTAATTTATGAAAATAATATTCCTGTTGCTGTGGATTCTGTTGTGATTTCTACGCAGCATGATGAGTCTTTAACACAAAATGATGTACGTGAGTTGGTGCGCCCTTTTGTTGAGTCAGTAATACCAGAGGGGTGGATGTGTGCAGACGATAAGTTCTATGTGAATCCGACGGGAAAATTTGTTATTGGTGGGCCGGATGGTGATGCGGGTTTAACGGGTCGTAAAATAATTGTTGATACTTATGGTGGAGCTGCTCCACATGGTGGGGGAGCATTCTCAGGAAAAGATCCTACAAAGGTTGATCGTTCAGCAGCCTATGCAGCACGGTATTTGGCAAAAAATATTGTTGCGGCTGATATAGCTGATCGTTGTACGATTCAATTATCTTATGCTATTGGTGTTTCAAAGCCGTTGTCTGTTTATGCGGATTTCCATGGCACCTCTTCCGTAGATGAAGCGCACTTAATTCAAGTTCTTGAAGATATGATGGATCTATCTCCTCGGGGAATTAGAAAACATTTAGGTTTGAACAAGCCAATTTATGCTCGTACGGCAGCTTATGGCCACTTTGGGCGGTTGCCAGATGAAGATGGTGGATTTTCGTGGGAGAGTTTGGGCTTGGTGGATAGGATACGAGATGCATTAGGTTGATATGAAACAGGAAGACTTAATACGTCGTAGAGTTTATGGGCGCAGGCAAGGTCATAAATTACGTGCTAATCAGCAGGAACTGATGCAACACAGACTGGATGAATATCGAGTTAAATTGACTGGAGATAGTCAGCATGAATTGTTTTCTTTTGTACCTAATAAATTGATTCTAGAAATTGGTTTTGGAGGGGGAGAGCATCTATTAGAACGTGCAAGTGCTGATAAAGAGTCTGGTTTTATAGGGTGTGAACCTTTTATCAATGGGGTTGCAAAGTTATTGAGTCAAATTGTGGCACAAGATATAAAAAATATTCGTATTCATGATGATGACGCTCGTAATCTTATGGATGTTTTGCCTTCATCTTGTTTAGATCATATTTATTTATTATATCCTGACCCTTGGCCAAAGTCCCGTCACCACCGTCGTCGTTTTGTAAATCAAGATAATTTATCACAATTCTTTCGTCTTCTTAAACCCAAAGGAAGGGTAACGATTGCGAGTGATATTTCAGATTATATCTTTTGGTCTCTTTCACAAATACGGTTACATGGTGGATTTATATGGCAGGTAGATGGTGTCGATGATTGGCGCTGTTCGCCTCAAGATTGGACTCCTACACGCTATGAAATAAAAGCGAAAGAAAAAGGAGTGGTGCCGAGTTATTTACAATTTTGTAAGGCAGGTGAAGTGAAAAGAAAAACGTTGTAAATATTTTTAAGGTGGAATTTGTAAAGTATTATGATTGGTATCATTTGCGTATATATCCCCTCATTTTAATAAAAGGCTTGTTATTTTATTGGTTGTCTTTATAGTGGATAAAAACTAATGACTTATATGAAAGTGGGATTGCGGTAACGTACCCGCTTTTTTTAATGGAATTTTTAAAGGTAAAAAAATGAGTGCCATCGATTTACAAAATGCTGAAGAGCAGTCGCCAATTGAGATAAAACAAGCTGTGTTGCTCAATGAGGAAATATGTTGTTTTCATCTTGTAGCGCCTCATATTTCTCGTGATGTTTTGGAGTTTATTGAGCCAATTGTAGTTAATCTAGGATATGAATTAATACGTATACGTATTACTGGAGAAGAGAATGGTGGGTCTGTATTACAAATTATGATTGATCATGAGAATGGTATTTCTGCTGAGGATTGTGGTTTGGTTAGTCGTGATGTTTCTGTGATGCTAGATGTTGAAGACCCTATCAAGGAGAATTATGTATTAGAAGTTTCTTCACCTGGGTTTGCTCGGCCTCTTACGCGTCCTATTGATTTTGTGAATTGGCAGGGTTATGAAGCAAAGATTGAGCTGAATCATGCTGTTGACGGACAAAAGAGATTTCGTGGTATTTTAGATGGGTTTGTTGACGGTGAAGTGAGAGTAGAGCTAAAGATAAAAGGATATGATGAGCCACAGGTGTTAGGGCTTCGTTTCCAAGATATTTCAATGGCACGTTTAGTAGATTCAAAAGCAAAAAAATAGGAAAAAAAAGATATGATAATAGTAAGTAATCAAAAACGGGGCATAAAATGACCATAGGGATAAGTGCAAATAAACGTGAATTATTACAAATTGCCGATGCTGTTGCGCGAGAAAGAGGAATCTCTACGGTCGTCGTATTGGAGGCGATGGAAGGTGCGGTGCAAAAAGCTGCCAAGGAGCGTTATGGGGTGGAAAATGATATTCGGGCTCGTATTGATACGCAGACTGGAGAGACAAGTCTACACCGTTTTATGGAAGTGGTTGAAGTTGTTGAAAATGAAAATATGCAATTAACGTTACAAGATGCACAAAATATTAAAGAAGATGTAGAGCTTGGTGAATTTCTGACAGAAGAGTTGCCTCCAATAGAATTTGGACGAATTGCAACACAAACAGCAAAGCAAGTGATTGTGCAACGTGTTCGTGATGCAGAACGTGAACGTCAATATGAAGACTTTAAACACCGTATTGGTGAAATTGCTTCAGGAATTGTTAAGCGTGTTGAATATGGGAATGTTATTATTGATTTGGGGCGTGCGGAAGCTATGTTGCGTCGTGATCAATTGATCCCTCGTGAGTCTTTCAATTTAAATGATAGAGTTCGTGCTTATATACAAGATGTAAGACGTGAGCCACGTGGAGCACAAATTATTTTATCAAGAACAGACCCCTCTTTCATGGCAAAGCTTTTTGCACAAGAGGTTCCAGAAGTATATGAAGGGGTGATTGAGATTAAGTCTGTGGCACGTGACCCGGGGAGTCGTGCAAAAATTGCTGTCGTGTCTAATGATACTAGCATTGATCCTGTCGGGGCTTGTGTCGGAATGCGTGGCAGTAGAGTGCAGGCTGTGGTTAATGAATTACAAGGTGAAAAAGTTGATATTATTCCTTGGTCGTCTGATATTGCTGCAGTGATTGTTAATGCTTCTGCTCCTGCAGAAGTTGTGAAAGTTGTTTTGGATGAGGATACACAAAAAGCGCAAATCGTTGTGCCGCTTGATCAGTTAAGTTTAGCAATTGGGCGTAGAGGGCAGAATGTGCGTTTGGCCTCTAAGTTAACAGGTTGGGATATTGATATTCTAACAGAAGTTGAAGAATCTGAGCAGAGACAAGCAGAATTTGTTTCTCGTTCAGAACTTTTTATGAAGTCATTGGATGTTGATGAAGTCATTGCGCAATTATTGGCGTCAGAAGGTTTTGCAAGTGTTGAAGAAGTTGCTTATGTGGTCTTAGAGGAATTAACTTTTATAGAAGGATTCGATGAGGATACTGCAGAAGAGTTGCAGCATAGAGCTCGTGACTTTATTGAAAATCAAAAAGCATTAGATGATATTGAGCGTAAAAAGTTAGGTGTGTCTGATGATTTGTTAAAAATTGAATTTTTGACACCCTCTATGTTGATAGCATTAGGTAAGAATGATATTTTTACTTTGGAAGATTTTGCAGGCTGTGTCATTGATGATTTATTGGGCTGGTATGAAACGGTTGATAAAAAGCGGGTGAGACAGCTAGGTATATTGGATGGTTTCTCCGTAGATAATAGTATTGTTAAAGAGGCTATTATGAGTGCTCGGGTGATGATAGGGTGGATTACACAAGAGGATGTTGATGGACAAAACCAAGAAAATCAAGAAAACCAAGAAAATGATGAATAAAATGTGACATTAAGTTACTCGTTTTAAATTGCGAATGAAAGTAAGATAGTTGATATGGACGATAGTGAATCAAAAGAACCAGAAGAAACGAATAATGGCAAAACGCTTAGTCTGAAAGGACGTGTGCAATCTGGTAGAGTCCAGCAGAGTTTTTCTCGCGGTAGAACGAAGGTGGTCGCTGTCGAGAGACGTAAAAAGATGATTAATGCACCCGAAGACAATACACCTGAGGTTGTCCCGGAACCCGTCAAGAGTGTTGCTGCAAAACAAACTAAATTGGGAGGGTTAAGTCAACAAGAGCAAGAATCTCGCCTTATTGCGCTCGGGCAAGCAAAAGTTAGAAAAGAGAAAGAAGAAGCACAAGCCATTTTAGATGAAATTGCACAGAAAGAGACACAAAAAGAAAAAGAAGAGAGCGACAAGAAAAGTGCACAAATTTTAAAAGAAGTTTCTGTTAGTGCGGAAAGTGTGGATCAATCTTCTGGTTCTGTGAGTCGTAAAAAGCATACAACTGATGTTGATGATAAATTGCGTAAAGAAAAGGAAGCGCGGTCTAATCAAAAACGTCCTAGCGCTGTAAAGAATGAAACGCGTCGGCGTGCAGGAAAATTAACAATTAATGCGGCATTAAACGATGAAGAACGTGTACGTTCCTTGGCATCTTTACGTCGTCGGCGTGAAAGGGAGAAGCGTCAATCTATGTCAAATGACCCGCGTGAGAAAATATCTCGTGTGGTGCAATTACCTGAAGTAATAACGATTCAAGAATTTGCGGCACGTATGTCTGAGCGAGCTGTTGACGTGATTAAATTGTTAATGCAGCAAGGTGTAATGTCAAAAATAACTGATGTTATTGATACAGATACGGCGGAATTAATCGCCGGAGAACTGGGCCATACGGTTAATCGAGTTATGGAAGCGGATATAGAAGATGTGATTTCTTCTGCCGAAGATGCCGAAGAGAATAAGAAATTTCGTCCTCCGGTTGTGACTATTATGGGGCATGTTGATCATGGAAAAACATCAGTCTTAGATGTGTTGCGAGAAACGGATGTTGTATTAGGTGAAATTGGTGGGATTACACAACATATTGGTGCTTATCAAATCGAGACAGCTAAGGGGGAAGCTATAACCTTCTTAGATACACCTGGTCATGCAGCATTTACAGAAATGAGGGCAAGGGGTGCAAAAGTTACGGATATTGTTGTTTTAGTTGTAGCCGCGGATGATGGTGTGAAACCACAAACAATTGAAGCGATTAAACATGTTCAAGCAGCAGAGGTGACGATGATTGTTGCCATTAACAAAATGGATAAGCCGCAAGCTGATGCAGTAAAGGTCAAAAATGAACTATTACAACATGGTGTGATTTCTGAAGATATGGGTGGAGAGACACAATTTGTAGAAATTTCTGCAAAAGAACGGCAAGGGATAGATGGTTTAGTCGACGCGGTTTTATTGCAAGCTGAATTCTTGGAATTGAAAGCAAACCCTAATCGTGAGGCTGAAGGAGTAGTGATTGAAGCTAAGCTAGATAAGGGCAGAGGTGCGGCCGTTACAATTCTATTGCAACGTGGGACATTGAATATTGGAGATGTATTTGTTGTGGGTGAAGAATGTGGACGTGTACGTTCTATATTTAATGATAAGGGAGAGTCTTTAAAACAAGCCTTACCTTCTATGCCTGTGGAAGTTTTGGGCGCAAAAGCTGCCCCTAAGGCGGGAGCATTTTTCAATGTTGTGTCCAATGATAATGAGGCTAGAGAAATTGCAGAGTACCGTAAACGTAAAAAACAAGAAAGTAGTCTTAATACAGGCGCACGTGCCTCTTTAGATCAGATGCTACAACAACAATTAAAAGAAAAGCAAACACAGGAAGTGGCAGTTATTATTAAGGCTGACGTACAGGGTTCTGTTGAGGCGGTAGTACATGCGTTAGAAAAATTAGGTAACGAGGAAGTGAGGGTGAGGGTTTTATTTTCTGCAGTTGGTGGAATTTCTGAAAGTGATATTGTTTTAGCAAATGCATCTAAAGTGCCTGTGATTGGGTTTAATGTACGTGCAAATAATCAAGCACGCCAGCTTGCGGACGTAGAAGGAATTGAGATCCGATATTATAATATTATTTATGATCTCATTGATGATATGCACGATGCTTTATCAGGTATGTTATCGCCTGATTTGAGAGAAACCATGTTGGGGAATGCTAAAATATTAGAAGTTTTTTCAATCACTAAATTAGGGAAAGTAGCGGGTTGTCAAGTCACTGATGGGCTGATGCGTCATGGTGCGAAACTACGCATTATTCGTGATGATATTGTGCTGCATGAAGGACCACTAAGTTCCTTGAAGCGCTTTAAGGATGATGTTAAAGAGGTGCGAGCGGGACAAGAATGTGGTATGGCATTCACTAATCATGAAAACTTAAAAGTTGGAGATGTTATTGAATGTTATGAAGTTGAGGTGATTGCACGTAAACTTTAGAAATTCTTATATTATGCAAAAACGTTCACATTCTCAAAATATTAATCAAAATGCTAGTACAAGGCAACTACGTGTTGGTGAATTATTTCGCAAGCAATTAATGGGTATTTTTGTGAGAGATAATTTGAATGGTTTCGCATTTAATCCTAAATTGATAACTGTGACACAAATGGTTGTTTCTCCTGATTTACGTCATGCAATAGCTTATGTTATGCCACTTGGTGGTAAAGACTTAGAGGGGGTAGTGAAGGAGTTAAATATAATTGCTCCAAAATTACGTGGTGAGATGAGTAAAGGGTTACGGTTAAAATATGTACCTGTGCTTAAATTTAAAGCAGATACTAATTTTCATACGGCAGAAAATATCGATAAACTTTTAAACCAAGAAGATGTGTTGCGTGATTTATCCTCGGAAGAGGAAATATAGTCTGTGGCAAGGCGACGTAAAGGAAGATCTGTTTCAGGTTGGGTTAATTTTTATAAACCCTATGGTATGGGGTCAACACAGGCTGTTTCTAAGTTGCGGTTTTTATTCCAAGCAAAAAAAGCGGGCCATGCGGGGACGTTAGACCCTTTGGCCGAAGGTGTGCTACCAATTGCTTTTGGGGAAGCGACAAAGACTATTCCTTATGTACAAAATTCACAAAAACATTATCAGTTTACATTGAAATGGGGCGAGGCCAGAACAACAGATGATTTAGAGGGTGAAATTACTGACAAATCTGATATGCGTCCTAATCGTCAAGATATAGAAGAGGGATTAAAAGTATTCCAAGGGTGTATAATGCAAAGACCCCCTAAATTTTCTGCTATCAAATATAAAGGAGAACGAGCATATGCTTTAGCACGTGCTGGAAAAGAAGCTGTATTAAAAGAGAGAGAAGTAAAAATTATAAAATTTACTCTAATCGATATGATTGATATTCATCATGCATGTTTTGAAGTGATTTGCTCAAAGGGGACATATATACGTGCTTTAGCCCGAGATCTAGCCATAAATTTAGGGGGATTCGCCTATGTTACGCAGTTAAAGCGTATAGCTACTGGAGTTTTTCATGAAAAAACAGCAATAGGGCTAGAAAAGTTTGAAGATTTAGTTCATATTACACCCATCGGAGAGCGGACAGATACAAATAACGAGATAGGTTCTTGTGTTTTGGATAAGTTTCTTTTGCCGTTGACAACTGTGCTGGACGACATCCCGGCATTTGAGGTGAATGTAAAAGAAACAGAAGATATCAAAACTGTACCAGAAGATATCAAAAC
>CAYMEP010000042.1:0-7698 GCA_964389695.1 uncultured Rhodobiaceae bacterium
CGCTTTAGATGAAATGGTTTCTCCTGCATTAATATTGGCAACCAACGCATAAGTGGCAACATTAAATCGCTCAGCGTCACGCCATGCTTGTAGCACTTGTGATTTCATATCAGAAGATAAACGTTGTTCATGTTTTTTATAAAGCTCAACAAGACGTGCCGCCGCAGCTTGAAAGCGAGCAGGGCTACGTAATAATAGACCTCGTTCAAAACCTGCCGTCGACATAGCGACCTTCCATCCCTCATGTTCAGCACCCAAAAGATTACTCACAGGCACACGCACATCATCAAAGAATAATTCAGCAAACCCTGCATCACCATCTAGTTGAGCAATCGGACGTATCGTTAAACCTTTGCTATTGAGAGGAATCAAAATTTTTGACAAACCTTTGTGACGTTCACTTTCTGCATCTGTTCTAAACAAACCAAAACACCAGTCAGCAAACACAGCACGTGAAGACCATGTTTTTTGTCCATTAATCACATATTCATCGCCATCTCTTACAGCCTTGGAACGAATTGCTGCCATATCACTTCCAGCATTGGGCTCTGACCAAGCTTGTGCCCAAATTTCATCACCAGATGCCATAGACGGCAGAAATCTTTCTTTTTGTTCTTTTGTCCCATATTCCATAATCGTTGGTGCTAACAGAAAAATACCATTCTGGCTCACACGCAAAGGGGCATCAGCACGATAATATTCTTCTTCAAAAATCAACCAATCTACGAGATTACATCCACGACCACCATATTCTTTCGGCCATGTAATCATTCCCCAATTATCAGCATGTAATTGACGTTCCCAGTCACGATGTAATTGAAACCCTTCTTTTGTATCTAAAGAGGGTAAACGTGTCTTTGGAACATGCGTTTCTAACCAAGATCGAATTTGGGAACGTAGTTCAGTTTGTTTTGCAGTGAAGTTTATATTCATAGAATGTCCTAATCTTTGAAATTTGCAGCTTTGCCTGTTTCAACAAAAGCATCACGTGCTTTTTGACTATCTTCATGCATATACATTTCAAACGTAAACCCTTGTTCCCAACGATAAGATTTATCCACATCAAAACTTTCTATACCATTAAGAGCTTGTTTTGCTATACGTAACGCATCACGGCTTTTGGCAGCAATAATTTCAGCATAGGCATAGGCTTCTTTAAGGCGCTCTTCCTTAGGAACAACTTTTTCAATGCCACCTAAACGATAAAGTTCTGTTGCAGGAATCTGTCCCGCCGTGAAAAATGCAGCACGTACTTTTGGTAAAGGAAGCATACGTTGTAAATGTGCAGCACCACCCATCGCACCACGATCAACCTCCGGTAAAGAGAAAAAACAATCTTCCGAAGCAATAACAATGTCAGAAGCCCCACAAATCCCAATTCCTCCGCCAATCACAAAACCATGAGGTGCAGAAATCACAGGAATTTCACAATCATGAATCGCCTTAAAAGTTTCATAATTCCCTTTATTCACCTCAACGATTGCAGACCCATTATCTGCAAGTTCTTTAATATCAACGCCAGCACAAAACCCTTTTCCTGTCGCATGTATGAGCAAAACCTTAACATCTTGGCGTTTGCCTAAATTGGTAATAATCTCTGGAATTTCATTCCACATTTTTCCATTAAAGGCATTTACAGGTGGATGCTCAAAAATAATTTCAGCAATATAATTAGATACTTTTGTTGTAATCGGCATTAAGCACTCCCTTGAAGTTCTTGCATAGCGACCTGTCGTTCACTTGCGTCTTGAATTATCTCTTTGATTAAGTCATTCACAGAGGGAAGGGTATCAATCAACCCTGCCACTTGACCACTTGGCAATATTCCTAATTCAGGGTGACCTTCTACCATAGCTTTTTTAATAAGAACAGGTGCATTTCCTGCCATCATTGTTTGTCCAAGGCTCATATCTGTTTTAGAAGCCATTTGCCACGCTGCTTTAAACATTTGCATTAAGGTTAAATCAGCCTGTGACTTATATTGAAAAGCATTATAAAATGCACGTAACAAAAGTCCAAAAGAAGACGATTTTTCAAGTCTATCCAATGTTTTATTAAGAATCATACGTTGTGGTAAACCGTCTAATTTTTTTGAGACTGGAATTTGTGTCACTTTTGCCTTTAGATATTCTTCTTTACTTGCCGCTGGTGTTGGACTCTCTGCACTGAGCATAAACCTTGTTCCCATTGCAATCCCATCTGCTCCAAAGGTTAAAGCAGCGGCTAGACCTCTACCGTCTTGGAAACCACCACAAGCCACTACAGGGACATCTAATTTTTGGTCCAAGACTTCAGATAATAAAAGCCATGTTGGTGTATACCCTGTATGGCCACCACCTTCTTGTCCTTGACAAACCAGTACGTCTGCTCCTAGTGCAACAGCCTTAGACGCATGTTTGCCTGCACCAATTGTAGGAACACATTTTATATTCGCCTTTTTTAATCTTTCTAACATTTTGCGGGCAGGGGCACGCCCATAAGAGACTGCCGCAACTTGATACTCAATACATAAATCAACAATACGATTTGCATCTTTTTGAAATGAATGAAAATTCACACCAAAAGGAGCATCACTAGCAGCTTTAATCGCTTTAATTTCCGCTTCACATTCCTCAGCATCCATTACGGCAGCAGCCAGAAATCCGAATGCTCCCGCTTCGATACTCGCAATAACCAGTTGTGATGTGGCAACCCACCCCATGGCTGTTTGAATAATAGGAAACCGACATCCTAAAACTTGCGTTAATTTTGTATCAAAATTCACTTTTCTTTTTCCTTATTACTCTTTGCCATAGATTTTCCATCAAACCCTGCAATATAATCACCTTTAATCAATGAGTTTTGAGCATGAGCAAAATGATGCATCGCATAAATACCATCCATAGCTGTTTGTTTGCCTTGTACATCTTCAACATGATTACAAGCCTGTTTGGTTAAGGAAAGAGCAAGACGTGGTTGTTTCGCAATTTTTTCTGCTATTTCAACAGTGGTTTCTGCTAAAGACTCTTGTGGGACAACACGATTGACCATACCTGCTTCATAACATCTTTGGGCAGACCAACGTTCTCCAAGCATTAAAAATTCTTTTGCCAAACGAGGATTAAGTTCATGAGCGTGAGCAAAATACTCTACACCCGGAAACCCCATTTGAACAACTGGGTCTTGAAAAAAAGCGTTTTCTGCAGCAACGATAAAATCACATACCCAAGCCAGCATTAAACCACCAGCAATACAACCGCCCTGAACCTGTGCAATGGTTGGTTTGGGAATAGATCGCCAACGACGACAAAATCCTAAATAAACCTCTTGTTCACGAATATATGCTTTTTCTGCACCTGGTTTATTATCATGATTATAATTCATCGTACGACGATCATCACGTCCGATATCAAAATCTCGCCCTGGTGTGCCTATATCATGTCCTGCAGAGAAATGTTTTCCATTGGCTCTTAAAATAATCACTTTCACATTATCATCACCAGTTGCTTTGTAAAAAGCATCGTCAAGTGCATAAAGCATCTGGCTATTTTGACTATTATGATATTGTGTTCGATTTAATGTTAAATAAGCAATTTTATCTTTTACTTCATACAGAATAGGGGTCTCTTCTTCATAAACCACGTCTGATTTAAGAGGAGGTATCGTCTCATTACTATCCATTACGTTCACCAGAAGGATTATCTTTAAAAATATGAGCCCTAAGATTATGTGGATCTAAAGCCTCAATTATCTTTAAATCTTCTGCAGTAGGAGAGGGAGTCGTTGGAATTTGTTCATCTCTTTGTAACTCAAATCCTGTATTTTCTTGAACTTCTTCAAAACTTACACCAGGGTGTAGAGACTTAACCTTGATGGCATGTTTTTCTCCAGTAAAATCTAAAACACATAAATTTGTAATAATTTGACGATGATCAAGTCCAGGAGGAAATTTACCATCAGGATAACGGTCGGGATTATAACCAGCCCCAGAGACCATATCAACCTCACCAGAAACAAGAGCTTTCGTATTATGAACAGGAAAAAACATTGAGGTACGATTATTAATCGTATTTCCAGGAAGACCTCTTACCCCTAACAATGCCGCTTTAGGCTTATGATAATCTCCAATAACCGATAGATTCATTTGTCCAAAACGATCTACCTGCACAGGACCTACAAAAGCATGACGATTCCCTTTAGGAATTAAATCAAAAACACGCTCATAACCGATACGACCCTCTTTTTTGGGTTGATACCCCTCACGTTTGCCAACAGGAACAGGCTCAGAAACAAAATAATACTCTCCATCAGACATCATTGCTCCTGGCATAAAGGTTTTTTTCGCTAAAGACCCAGCCAAACGTGGGGCAAGACCAATAAGGGTTAAGAAGGCTTCAGGCGTTTCTTCTCGAAAAATATCAGCACCCGCGGTAATACATAATTCTGCTAAAGAATAAGACATAAGTATAAAGCCTCCTAAAATATTGGCAAAGGAAGGCTTTTAATCGTTTCAGCACCTCCAATTTTGTTGATATATTCATTTGAGTCTATGTTAATAAATTCATTAACATATGACTCCCAGTCTTCACCTACAGATTTTGAGTAGGCTTTAAGATGAGCCACATCAATACCATAATCAGGTCCATTAGAGGTCGGATGTGCTCCAAAAGGAACTTCAGCCACCCCAGAAACCAAACTACGCTCAATCGGCATATTATGAATTTTAACTTCATCATCGAAAGCCGAACTGTCTACAATTTTTTCTGCCGTTAAGTAAGACTTTTCTGCAGCACGACAAAACCATTCATCAAAAAAGACATCAGGTCCTGCAATGTAACTATTTCCTAATTTATCAGCCTCACTTACATGACAAAGAGCAACATCTAACTTAATGGCAGGCATGGCGACCAAATACTCACCCTTATAAGGGTCTTCAATTAATTTAATGTCAGGGTTATAGGTTAAGACATCTGTACCAAGTCCTGCACGACAAGGTAAAAAGGGTAAATTCTGTGCCGCTGCTTTCAAACCAAGCTGAAACATGCCTTCATCAACCTCCATAACCTCAAATTCTGCCGCCGCACGAGCACGTCTAAAATGAGACTCTAAGGGGATAACATCTAAAGATACAAACCCAAAAATCAATTTCTTAATTTTTTTTGCACTAGCTAACATACCAACATCACAACCACCATAAGCAACAATGGTTAAATCTTTTAAATCGGAGTTAACGATTTCACGAATTAACGCCATAGGTTTACGACGTGCACCCCAACCACCAATACCTATGGTCATACCGCTTTCTAATTGAGAAACAATCGTTTCAACAGATAATATCTTATTCATAATACTCTTTCTTTATTCTGGGGTTGGAAAATTATATTCATGTCCCCAATGGTCACCAGAGGTTGTTTCTGTCGGCACAAATTGACTCCAATCTTGGACTTGCAGACCATCATAACCTATCTCAAAGGCAACACCACCTGGGGTTTGAAAATAAAAAGACACCATGTTATCGTTACTATGTCTACCAAGACTACAAACAATTGGTAAACCTGCCTTTTTAACACGCTCTAAACAATATCCTACCTCATCAATAGAATTAAGTTCCGCCATAAGATGTACCACTTTAGCAGGATGTGGAAAATTATACAAAGCCAATGTATGATGACGTGGATTATCAGCATGCAGAAAGGTAACACGTTGATCAGGCATATTTTCTGCAAAAGGAGGTAAGGTTAAAACATCACAAATCGCAAACCCCATGACTTCCGTATAAAATTTTTGTGTGGATTCATGTTCTTGCGCAGGAACCACAACATGTCCAAGTCCCATATCACCTGTTACAAAGCTCTTTGGAAACCCATCCTCAGTTGAGCCTGTAAAAGGCGTATCAGCATCACGATCATAATATAATTCCACACGATTACCTGAAGGATCTTGAAAACTAGCAAAACCTGCAACTGCCCGACGTTTTGCAGAGTCTGCATCTCCATGCTCTATCGTGACACCAGAGGCACTAACTTTAGAGAGTAATTCATCAAAAGCCATTTTGCTTTTCATTTCATAACAAGAAGCAAATAACTGTTCTTTCTCTCCTTTAACGACCATATAACGAAAAGGAGCTTCATCCATACGTAAAAACTCTACACCTTCAGAATCGGCACGGTTTACATTCATAAACCCAATTGTTTCTTCAAGAGTACTTGTCCATTTTTTAGGGTCAGGGGCTTCCATAATAACAAAACCAAGATTTACAACACTCATTTTTTTCTCCTTCATTTACTCATTTAATAAAAAATCTATACTCATAGCATTAAATAGTCGTGGATATTCAATCATAACCCAATGACCACAGGCATTAATTTCAATAAGACGTGATTGTTCATTTGCAGTAAGACATTTTTCTTTTCCCGAAGGAGGCATAAATGTATCATTTTGTCCCCAAAATGTTAGAATTGGTGATGTAATTTCGTGCAATCTTGGACTTAAATCAGGAGTCTTCATTGTAGACAAGACTTCTTTAGGTTGTGTCTGTACATTATCCCAACGAATCTTATAAAAGTCTTCACTCAAAATAGACGCATCATACACAAAGTTTTTGAGCATTTGTTGAAATGTAGTTTCATTGAAACCTTTTTGACTAGATTCGATCATTCTTTGAATACCAGGCATTGTAAAATAGTTACTCTGCTCTTCAATACATCCCGGACCCATTAAAATTAAATTCTCAACAAAATCAGGGTAATTAAGAGCCATTTGCAAAGCAACACCTCCACCTAAGGAATTGCCGATTACGTGACACCTTTCAATATTTAATGTTTTCAAACCTGACATTAATGTTGTCGTAAATAAATCTAAAGTATAGTCACCCAAGTCTAATGGTTTATCAGTAAGACCAAAACCAATTAAATCAGGAATAATCACATAGAACCCCGCATCTGCAAAAGCTTGTGCATTACAATAAAAATTACAATACCCATTAACCCCAGGACCCGAACCATGAAGCATAACAACAACAGGATTCGAATGATCTCCATATTCTAAAATATGCATCCGAATGGGGTCTGCATCGATATATCGACCATTTGTAGGTTGTTTAAAGTGAAACATTATACGAAAAAATCAGTAGACTCACCTGTTAATTGCATTGCTCCAAAATTACGAGCAAAAGCAACCGGATTATTCGCAACGTGAGCTCGTGCAATATGGATATCATGCCAAATATTTTGAATTGGCGATCCTTCAAAGACACTACGTCCTCCTGCAACATCAAAAAGTAAATCAACAGATTTTATCATCTTTTCGATCACTAATGAGGCTTGATAACGAAATTTAACACGATCAATCATCGGTATTTCTTTTCCAGAATTTACACATTCCATTAAGTAATCTATATTACGGAATAAAATTGTTTCTGTCTCATCTATAAGGTTACTCGCTTGCGCCACCCGATTTGTAATTTCTGAATCCCCAGCAAGTTTTGTAGGGTCAGTAGAACTTTTTGCCGCATTCTCAATAAAGATAGAAAGAGCATGTTTTGCACCTCCAATTGCTGGCGTACAGACAACACGTGTAAAGACTTGTGCCCAAGGAATAGAATACATAGGGTTATCTTGAAGTGAAACACAATTATACCCATCCATTTGGTGATGTGTTCTATGCTCTGGAACAAAAATAGGTTTATCTATCACAACATCATTTGACCCTGTTGCATGT
>CAYMEP010000043.1:0-7663 GCA_964389695.1 uncultured Rhodobiaceae bacterium
CAACGTAATAATATTGGTAATATTGTCTGTAAAGCTATCAAAAAGATAGGGTATAGAGGCGTAGGTACAATTGAATTTTTATATGAAAACGATGAATTTTACTTTATCGAAATGAATACACGCCTACAAGTAGAACACCCTGTAACAGAAATGATTACAGGGTTAGATCTAGTCCATGAACAAATTCGAATCGCAATGGGTTATAAACTCAGTTTTAAACAGAAAAATATTAATTTTAATGGACATGCTATTGAATGCCGTATTAATGCAGAGCATCCAGAAACTTTTACACCTTCACCAGGAACCATACAACATTATCACCCTCCTGGAGGCTTAGGTGTACGTGTTGATTCGGCTATTTATAGTGGATATAAAGTACCACCATATTATGATAGCCTTATCGGTAAATTAATTATTCATGGACAAGACCGTGATGCATGTCTTCATCGTTTACAACGCTCTTTATCTGAATTTGTCATTGATGGTATTGAAACAACGATACCATTATTCGAGGCACTACTCAAAGAAGATACATTTCAAAAAGCTGATTATGATATTCACTGGTTAGAGCAATATTTGGATAAAAAACATAGTTCATAATGTCTCTGCAATCTTCTTATTTGACACCAGAGATAATAATACATGCCTATATGACCGGCATATTTCCTATGGCTAACTCACGTGAAGGTTCTGAAATTCATTGGGTTAATCCAGAGTTAAGAGGCGTTATACCACTTAATAGTTTTCATATTCCTCGGCGATTGCAACAAACCATTCGCACCGCCCCTTTTCAAATCAAGGTCAATCATAATTTCGAAAAAACAATCAAGCTATGTCAAAGAAGATATGAAAAAGGTGAAGATACTTGGATAAATGAAGAAATCGTTTCTGTTTACACTCAGCTTGCAGAAAGAGGGTATGCTCACTCTATTGAATGCTATGATGAACAACAAGAACTTGTCGGCGGTATATATGGTTTATCAATAAGGTCTGTTTTCTTTGGAGAAAGTATGTTCAGTATAAAACGAGATGCGAGTAAAATTGCACTGACATATCTCATTGCTCGATTAAGGTATGGTGGGTATACACTTTTTGATACACAGTTCCAAAACAATCATCTCATACAATTTGGAACAGTAGAAGTACCCCGCAAACAATATCATAAATTACTCAATCATGCTTTACAACATAAAAGCAATTTTCACTCTTTCCCTGTAAATGCTTCCCCAGACGCTGTTTTACAGGCTACGGGCCATAAATCAAAGACAGAGTGCTCTACTCCATTCAGACTAGGTGAGGATGCAAATAACCATCCTGAAAATATTTGATCTTTTTGACTATTTCTTTTCTCATTTAATTGTATATATGCCACCGTTTCAGGAAAATCCTCGGGATGATTCATACGGCAAGCTTGAACCAAAACCGTCAAATTACCTAATTGTAACATACCACCCACTACAACAGAAACCTCATGAACACGACCCGTAATTTTATTTAAAATTTTCAAAGAAAGAATCGGTTTCTCTGTTTGAGATAAGACAGGCGATATAAATAGAAAAACACTCAATATCAATAATAAACATAGTTTATTGAGATACATCTTCACTCGTTTTATCACTACCAGTAGAAAATAAAGCTTTACTCACGAGACTTATTAAGTCCACAGATCCTTGCGTATAGAGAATTTCATCTCCACTCTCTAGAAAATCTTCACTACCTCCCGGAGATAATGAAATATAATTTCCTCCTAATATTCCTTCTGAAGAAATTTTTGCACTTGTATCATCAGGGAGTTTAAATTCATTACCCACAGAGAGAGTTACCTTAGCAGAGTAACTTTGTACGTTTAATTCTTTTGCTTTCACAGTACCTACTTTAATTCCAGAAAGTTTTATATCACTGCCAATATCGATACCATCAATACTATCAAATTCTGCATAAACTATATAATCATCACCTTTATGGGATACATCCATTACAGAATAACCATAACCTACAAATCCTACGGTAATAAGAACAACCACCGCCCCTACAAATATTTCCACTATATTATATTTCATATCACTTCCTTTTAATCAAATCATCAGCATTAGCATTCCACGCTTGATAAGTCTTATCTTTTTTCTGTAAAGTTTGTTTCTTACGATATGCTTTCTTTGTTCCTGTCATATTTATTTGATGGCATTTTTGCCATGGTTTACGTTCACTCATCTGATCAGGAATTTCATCTACTATATAATGAAGCCACCCATGCCATTTTGCTGGCACACGGCTTGCTTCTATATCTCCATGAAAAACAACCCAGCGCCTTACTTTTCCGTTAATAGCTTGTTTCTGACGGTCACAATAATATCGGTTACCTTCTTCATCTTGTCCAACAAGTTTACCACGCCACCATGTAAAGATAGCGGTTCCAATGGTTTGGCTATGCCACCAAGTAAATACCATGCGCAGAAACTGCATATTTTACCTCATAAATGTATAAAGATTTGAATGTGACATATTTCATATATTTCATCAAGTCACGTCTCATCTTTTTGTGTATTCTGTTCAGGAAACTTCAAACGTAAATGTAAATCTTTTAACTGTTCATTAGAAACTTGTGCAGGCGCTTGCATTAACAAATCTTCTGCTTGCTGATTCATCGGAAAAGCTACCACCTCTCTTAAATTTTCTTCCCCAGCTAACAACATCACAATCCGGTCTACACCAGGAGCAATACCACCATGTGGTGGTGCACCATAACGAAATGCATTCAACATACCACCAAACTCTTTTTCGACCACCTCTTCTCCGTAACCTGCAATATCAAATGCTTTAATCATCAATTCTGGATCATGGTTTCTAATCGCACCTGATGACAATTCGATTCCATTACAAACGAGATCATATTGGTATCCTTTGATACTGAGAGGATCTTGATTATCTAAAGCTTCCTTTCCTCCCTGTGGCATAGAGAAAGGGTTATGAGAAAAATCAATTTTTTTATCTGTTTCATTATATTCATAAAGTGGAAAATCAACGATCCAACAAAATGCAAATTGAGACTCATCTATTAATTTTAATTCTTGTCCAATTCTCACCCGAGCAGATGCTGCAAAACTTATAAAACTTTTTGGTTTCCCCGCACAGAAAAATACAGCGTCACCATCTGTCAATCCTAATCTCTGCCTAATTATTTCTGTTTTATCTACACCAATATTTTTTGCCACAGGACCAGCTCCTTCACCTTCACGGAAGAAAATATAACCTAATCCAGCTTGTCCTTCACCCTGCGCCCAATTATTCATACGATCACAAAATGCACGGCTTCCTCCTGTTTTTGCAGGTATCGCCCATACTTCTACTTTATCATCCTCTGCAATCATATTTGCAAATACTTTGAACCCAGAACCATGGAAAACATCTGTTACAGACTGCATTTCAATATCAATACGTAAATCTGGCTTATCTGTACCATATTTTTTCATTGCCTCTTCATAAGGAATTTTTGGAAATATTTCTGTCACAGATTTTCCTTTACCAAATTCTATGAACACCTCACGTAGGACTGGTTCAACCACTTCGAATACGTCTTCTTGTGTCACAAAACTCATTTCAATATCTAGTTGGTAAAACTCTCCTGGAGAACGGTCAGCACGAGCATCTTCATCACGGAAACAAGGTGCAATTTGGAAATATCGATCAAACCCTGCCACCATCAATAATTGTTTAAATTGTTGGGGAGCCTGAGGCAAAGCATAAAACTTTCCAGGGTGCATGCGTGATGGCACCAAAAAGTCTCGTGCTCCTTCAGGACTAGACGCTGTCAAAATCGGAGTTTGATATTCTCTAAAGCCCCGTTTTACCATATGCTGTCGCAAACTATCAATAATTTTAGAACGTAACACAATATTGTTATGCAATGTTTCACGACGTAAATCTAAATATCTATGACGTAATCGAATATCTTCAGGGTAATCAGGCTCACCAAAAATAGGTAAGGGTAAATCAGCGGCTGCTGATAAAACTTCTATACCCCGCAGACTAACTTCTATATCCCCCGTCGGCAAATTAGGATTCTTAGCTTCTGAATCACGTGCAATCACCTCTCCGTCTATACATATAACACTTTCTGCACGAATAGATTCAGCGAGAGAAAAACATTCTTTTTCAGGCTCAATGACTAACTGTGTTAAACCATAATGGTCTCGCAAATCGATAAATAACAGTCCCCCATGGTCACGTTTTCTGTGTACCCACCCTGACAAACGAACCATTTCCCCGACATGCTCTATACGTAATTGTTCACAATTATGACTTCTAAAAATATGCATTTTGCGCCCCATTATTTATTATAAGTAGTAAATATAGACACTCTAGGTTTTGTCAAGTATCTCTCACCCTTCGAGCTTCCCAGTTTTACATATTTAGACTATAATATCTTATATGGATATTATTACCACCACTTCTGAAGTTGAATATGCTTGTAAAAAATTATCAACGAGTCGTTATATCACAATTGACACAGAATTTTTACGTGAGCGTACCTTTTGGTCTAAGCTTTGTCTTATCCAAGTTGCTATGGAAGATTATGCAATTCTCATTGACCCTCTTGCCAGCGATATAGATTTATCTTCATTCTACAGTTTACTCCGCGACCAGAATGTACTCAAAGTAATGCATGGATGCCGGCAAGATATAGAAATATTCCATCATATGGCGAATATAATTCCTACACCCTTGCTTGACACACAGGTTATGGCAATGATTTGTGGTTTTGGAGACTCAGTAAGCTATGAAAGTTTAGTGCAACAAATTCTTAATATACAGATCGATAAAGCTTCACGTTTTACAAATTGGGATACCCGTCCTCTTAGCCAAAAACAATTCTCCTATGCCCTTGCTGACGTTACACATTTACGTGGTGTTTTTGAAACATTAGAAACAACAATCAATAAAAAAAAGCGGCAAGAATGGATTGTGGATGAAATGGAAGTATTATTAAATCCTCAAACCTATGAACAGACACCAGAAGATTCTTGGAAACGTTTACGTTTTTTTCACCATAAACCACATATATTTAGTGCTGCTATAAAACTAGCACATTGGCGAGAAATACAAGCACAAACGCTTAACATACCCCGCGGTCACGTTATTAAAGATGAAACAATTCGTGAAATTGCTTTACAATTTCCTAAAACCATAGATGCGCTACAGAAATTACGTGGTGTCCCCAAAGGGTTATCTAATTCAAAACATGCGAAAACTATCATATCCATATTAGAAGAAGCACAAAACACATCCGCAGGTTCACTACCAGATAGTGTTCCGCACAAAACAAACAAGACAAAAAACACCCCTATAATTGAACTATTAAAAGTACTCCTAAAACATAGTAGCAAAGCTCATGATGTTGCCTCAAAAATCATCGCAAATACAAATGACTTAGAACTTATAGCTAGCCTTAATTTTAGTAAGGTGAAAGCCATGAAAGGCTGGAGAAAGAAAATATTTGGAGAAGATGCATTAAACCTAGTTTCTGGAAAACTTGCGCTTAGTTACAATAACAATCAAATTATCCTGACTAACATTCTACCTAACAAAACAAATGACGAATGAGAGGAATCGTTACGGCACGTTGATTGACCAAAGCAATTTCATCAATACGAATCACAATATCATTCAAAGCAGAAAAAGAACGTTCTATACGGGGAATGATATATTCAATAACTTGATCTTGAATATGTAACTGCCTGTCTACAAATAACTTCATCAAGACCGCGGCAATTAATTCATCACAAGGTGATTGCATATGCACAACAGGCATTGCACAAATCCGTGATTTTAAATCTGCAAGCTCAATCATCAACAAACCAGCCGGTACAGAAGATAAACAAAGTAAGTTAGCCCCATGGCTTTTAACATAATTTAATAAGTGAAAGAAATTTACTTCTTCACTCTTTGACAAAGTCTCACATCCGTCAATCACGATATCATCATACATTCTCAAATCAGCAGCTCTTTCTTCTGATAAATCACCTATATGACAAAGACTTACATTCCTATTTTGTGCCCAAACGGCAGCTAAATGGGATTTTCCACATGCTTTTGGTCCACAGATCATTTGCATTTTATTTTGTCTATTTTCCCAATTATCAATTACGGTTACCGCTTCCACATTACTTTGAGCTACAAAGAAATTTTCACGTAATAAAGCAGAACGAGACGGTAAATCAAAAATAAGTTGCTGCTCATTCATATCTTTTTTAATAACCCCTTTAATGATCTAACTTTAATCGCCAGCCATTATTTTTATAAAGTTCTAGACTAAGGTCAAGTTGTGCTAAATTAGAGATTAATTGCTTCTGTGAACCAGTATAATTCATAGAAATAATAGCTGCATTTGAGGTAAGCACCTCCGTATTTACGCCTTTAACAAAAGAAGCTTCTTGTAACCTTTCTAAAATTTTTAACCACTGTGTCATATTTTGATAATCTACCCCTATCGTAAAAGATCTATCCTTCCGTTCCAAAACAATAGCTGATTTTTTCCATTCATCGGCAAAAGTATTCAAAATATAATCCACAGCAACTGGCGCAAGATCTGAAACATGTGAATATTGTGAAGGGTCTTTTAAATCTGATGGTTTAAACTGTCGAATAAATAACCGACTCCCAAGTGATGAATATTGATAAATATGTACCTCTAGTCGTTTATTATCATTCACCACCGCATGCATAATAATAATCATATCAACCTTATATCGAGTAGCCGTTTTTGCTAAATTTTCAGCATCACCCAATAATATTTCTTCAACACTTAAAGCCGCAACATCTTCTTCATCTCCTAAAGGTAGAATCATCGGAGCAGGTAAGTTACCTAAATATCTACTTTGCCAAGCCTTCTTCCACCAATGGCTTTGCCAAAATTGATACCCAGAATTATCCTCCAATATAGGTAATAATAATGCCGACTTTTCTTGCGATTCAATAAAAGAAATATTATATTTCTTTAACATGTTCAAAACAGATTCTGCATCAAATTGAATCGTAAATTTTGCAAGATACCTCTTTGAAGCTGTTTTTTCATCACGTAACTGAAACCCACGCACATAATTCTGAATATTAATCTGTGAGCTATCAGGCAGGATTGCCCAATCATTTTCGAGCGTCAAACGTTTTAATACAATATTAAATGCTTTTTTCTGTGCTTGCTTACGTGCATTTTCTCGGGCTTTAACCGCTGTAACACCACGTGCATCAACGACAATGTCTCTCACTTCAAATAAATTACCTGCCTCTACGTAAAATGGTATAAAACAAATAATAAAAAATAGTCTTACAAATAATTTTTTCATAATCATTGAACCTTCTAATGACCTCAAGCAGAGATTATGTCATAAAGTGAAATAATAAAACAAATTAACTGATGAATCGTAAAATGAAACAAAAATTAAATTATGCACAATCAGGTGTCAATATAGACGCAGGAAACAATCTTGTAAAAAAAATTATACCTTTTGTAAAGTCTACTAACCGCCTTGGGGCTAATACTGAACTTGGAGGTTTTGGCGGTCTCTTTGATTTAAAGTCTTGTGGATATCAAGACCCTCTTTTAGTTGCCGCAAATGATGGTGTAGGCACAAAATTAAAAATCGCCATCGAAACAAATCAACACAAC
>CAYMEP010000044.1:0-7616 GCA_964389695.1 uncultured Rhodobiaceae bacterium
TTATGAAAAAGGCGGCTGACTTAATGGAAGACTCGATATTAGCTTGCCATATGGATAAGCCTAGTATTCCCGTAGTATTTAATGTAACCGCTGAGACTATGGCAGATGTTGATATTATAAAGTCTCATTTGCTCAACCAAATGTTTTCTGTTGTTAGGTGGAGAGAAAGTGTTTTATGGATGGCGAAGAATAATATCAAAAAAATAGTTGAGGTTGGGACAGGAAAAGTTTTAACAGGGTTAACAAAAAGAATTGATAGGACACTTTTAACGCAAAATATCAGTAATTCTGAAGATGTTTTCGTTTTTATGGAAGGCTGTAGTAGATAGCATATGAAACAAGAAAAGGAATAAACATGTTTGATTTAAGAGGAAAGAAAGCGTTAATTACAGGAGCATCTGGTGGTATCGGCATGGCTATTGCAAGAACTTTGCATATGGCTGGGGCAACAGTAGTTCTCAGTGGAACTCGTCGAGATGTTTTAGAAAAAAATGCTGAAGAATTAGGAGAAAGAGCTTTTGTCGTAGTCGCTAATTTATCTAAAGAAGAACGAGGTGAAGACGGTAGTGTACGGTTTATCCAAGAGGTGCAAGAAAAATTAGATGGTTTAGATATTTTAGTTAATAATGCAGGAGTTCGCCGTGATTCTTTATTTCTTCGCCTTAAAAATGAGGAGTGGTCATCTGTTTTAGATGTTAACCTCACCGTACCTTTTGAATTAATACGTGCCAGTCTTAGAACGATGATTAAAAAACGTTATGGACGTATTATTAATATTAGTTCTGTTGTTGCGACGGTAGGAAACCCAGAACAAGCTAATTATGTAGCGGCAAAAGCAGGACTTATTGGTATGACTAAAACTTTAGCCAGTGAAGTGGCTTCACGTAATATTACAGCGAATTGTGTGTGCCCGGGATTCGTTATGACTGCAATGACAGAGACGATGACAGATAGTCAAAAAGCTGCCTTTTGTGATACGATTCCTATGGGTAGAGAAGGAAAAACTGAAGAAATTGCAGCGGCAGTGTTGTATTTAGCGAGCGAAGAGGCAGGGTATGTTACTGGACAATCTTTACATGTAAATGGTGGACTGGTGATGGTATAATATGAAAAAGACTTGCTAAATGAAAAATATTTGCTAAATGAGTAGGAATCACTGTCTCTATTTGAGAATGTAATTTGAATATATTTTAAGTTTATTAAGGAGAAAAAAATGAGTAAAGTTTTAGAACGTGTTACGGCAATTGTAGTAAGTAATCTTCAAATAGAAGAAGATAGAGTTGTCCCAGATGCAAAATTTATTGATGATTTGGATGCAGATAGCTTAGATATTGTTGAATTAGTTATGGCTTTTGAAGAAGAATTTGATATTGAGCTATCAGATGAAGATGCAGAAAAAATTATATCTGTAGGAGATGCTAAAAAATTTATAGAAGAAAAAATAAGTTAAACATTAATTGTTTCAGAGGAAAAGGTTATGCGAAGAGTTGTAGTGACGGGTGTTGGGTGTGTTTCTCCTGTTGGTGTTAATGCAGAAAATAGTTGGAATGCTGTGCTTAACGGAGAGAGTGGTGTCAAATCTGTAGATATGTATGATTGTTCAAGGTTGTATAGTCAAGTTGGAGCTTTTACTCATAAAGATTTTGATGCGAGTCAATATTTAAGCGCTAAGCAAGAACGTCGTCGTGATATGTTTGTAATATTGGGTTCTGCTTCAGCAAATATGGCATTGAAAGATTCAGGGTATGTTGTTGAAACAGAAGAACAAGCTTATCGTTCAGCTGTTGTAGCTGGTTCTGGTGTTGGTGCCATTCAGTCTGTACAAAAAGAAGTTTTAAATTATGGAAACAACCCTGACACTTCTAAAGTTAACCCATTTCTAGCTACGCGTTTTGCGTTAAATATGTTAAGTGGGTATATTAGTATGGACTACGGTTTTAAAGGTGCAAATATGTCTATTGTAACGGCGTGTGCCTCTGGAAGTCATGCAATTGCAAATTCAGCTATGATGATAAAAAATAATTTGGCAGATGTTGTAGTCGCAGGTGGAAGCGAAGCTGGGTGTTGTTATATTACTATGGCAGCATTTGATAAAATTGGTTCTTTATCTAGAGGTTTTAATGATACCCCCGAAAAGGCTTCACGTCCTTACGATCGTCTTCGTGATGGGTTTGTTATGGCGGAAGGTGCGGCAATGGTTGTATTGGAAGAATATGAGCATGCTAAAGCCCGTGGAGCAAAAATTTATGCAGAACTGTCTGGTTGTGGTATGACTGCTGATGCGTACCATGAAACTGCTCCAGATCCACAAGGACGTGGTGGGTTTCATTCTATGAAACTAGCGTTAAACGAAGCAAATTTAGATACGTCAGATATTGATTATCTTAGTGCACATGGTACGTCCACTCCTATGGGAGATTCTATAGAACTATTAGCGATTGATAGACTTTTTTCAGGGACTAATGATCATATGTTAATTTCTTCGACGAAAGGATCAACGGGCCATTTATTAGGTGCTAGTGGGGCTTTGGAAGCTATATTTTCTGTATTATCTATTCGTGATGGTGTAGCACCTCCGACAGTAAATCTTGATGATATTGCGGTAGAAACATCTTTTGATCTTGTTCCAAAGGTACCAAAACAGAAAAAAATTAAGTCTGTTTTATCTAATTCTTTTGGTTTTGGTGGTACGAATTGTAGCCTATTGTTTAAGAGTATGGATTAATTTGAAGAAGATTACTTTTTAGTATGATGGTAAAATGATTCTTTTCCAAAAAAAATTCGTTTTCTTTTTTATTTGTCTCTCGATAATTCTTATCGTTCTATTGCGAACGTTTTTTTTTCAAGGAAATAATGAGTCTGATTCTGTAATTTTAGTGGCACCTGGTGACTCATTAAAAAAAATTACTTATAAATTAGAAAAAGAGATGCTCGTAAGTAATTCTTTTTTATTTCAGTTATTTGTTCGTTTGTTAGGTAAAGAGAAGTCATTACAATCTGGAGAATACTTAGTTCCAAAAAAAGCGTCTATGTTTGATATTATGAATACTCTATCTTCTGGAAAGGTTATTCTTTACCCTATTACAGTTGTAGAAGGAATGACAAGCTATGAAGTTTTGAAGATATTAAATAGTAGTAATATCTTATCGGGAGCATTGTTAGAAGAAGTCCCTTCAGAAGGTTCAATACTTCCAGAAACATATTTCGTGCCGCGTAATACTGAACGTGCTTTGGTGTTAAAAATTATGCAAGATGCTATGGTTAAGTTGGTAGAAAAGTATTGGAATAACTATCATTTAGATTTACCATTTAAAACACGTAACGCAGCGCTTACTTTGGCCTCTATTGTTGAAAAAGAAACAGCATTGGCTTCTGAACGTCGATTGATAGCCTCTGTTTTTATTAACCGCTTACGTGAAAAGATGCGATTACAATCTGATGTAACGGTTATTTATGGTTTAACATCTGGCAAGGGAAGGCTAGGACATGCTCTTTTATTGAATGAGTTAAAGAAAAAAACACCCTTTAATACTTATGTTATTGCAGGGTTGCCTCCTGGACCTATTGCGAACCCTGGGGAAGACAGTATAAGGGCGGTTTTTAATCCGGTAGAAAGTGAAAAGTTATATTTTGTTGCTGATGGACAAGGAGGACATAATTTTTCTGAAACATTAGCCGAACATAATAGAAATGTTGTAAAATGGCGTAATATAAATAAGTGATTTTGTGAGCAGATATGAAAAAAAATATGATAAGGAGAGGTGTAATGTTTGTGATTTCTTCTCCTTCAGGAGCGGGAAAAACGACGTTAGGGAAATGTTTGTTGCAGGATGATGATAATTTAACTTTATCTATTTCTGTTACGACTAGGTTGCCTCGTGAAACAGAGATAGATGGTGTAGATTATCACTTTATGAGTGAGAAACAGTTTGTAGAACAAAGAGAAGCAGGTATGTTTTTAGAATCTGCAAAAGTGTTTGATCATTATTATGCGACACCTATTGTAGAGACGGAAGAATTGTTATCGTCCGGACGTGATATTTTATTTGATATTGATTGGCAGGGTACACAGCAGTTACGTGTGGCGGCTCATACTGATATCGTTAGTATTTTTATATTGCCACCATCTATGGAAGAATTATGTAAACGTTTACAGGCAAGAGAAAAAGATCATGATTTTGTAGATCACCGTATGAAAAAAGCAGCCGAAGAGATTAGTCATTATATGGAATATGATTATGTGATTATTAATGATGATATAGAAAAAAGTGTTGAAACATTAAAAGTAATTTTAAGTTCTGAACGGTTAAAGTATTCACGCCAAAAGAGTTTAGACGAATTCGTAAAAAATTTATTAAATTAAAGTCCTTGGTTTTCTTTTTCTAGTAAGCGCACGAGAGAGCAAAACTCTTCAATGGTAAGAGTTTCAGCACGTCTTGTGGGGTCAATTTTTGCAATCTCTAGTAGATGTTTGGGGTTGCTCGATAATTTCTTTAGACTACCTCGTAGCATTTTACGCCTTTTCCCGAAAGCAGTGGCAGTTAATTCTTCTAAAATAGGTAAAGAGACAGATGGGTCTATCTCTTTTCTTGGTGTTAAATGAACTAAACTAGAGGTTACTTTTGGTGCAGGAAGAAAGACTTTAGGAGAAATATCAAATAATATTTTTGCATGTGTTAACCAGCCTGTTAAAATTGATAATCGACCATAGGCTGAATCATTTTCTTTTGCACAAATTCTCATTGCAACTTCTTTTTGAAAAAGCAAAGTAAGGCTTGTCCACTCAATAGGGTCTTGTTTTAGCCATAGAATTAATAAACGAGTTGCAATATTATAGGGCAAATTAGCAATAATTTTATATGGTGGTTTAAATTGCTTGAGATTAATTTTTAAAGCATCTGCACAAATAATGTCTAGTCGTTGTGGGTATGCAAGTGCAATTTCTTCTAGTGCAGGAAGAAAACGTTTGTCTGTTTCAATAGTTGTTACTTTTTTTTTTTTTTCTTGTAGCAGTGAACGTGTTAAGGCACCAGGACCAGGACCGATTTCTATAATATGGTGTTGTGTTAAATTTCCTGCAGCTTGTGCAATACGTTTTGTAACATTTAAATCTAAAATGAAATTTTGTCCTAAAGATTTTCGTGCTTTTAAATTAAACTTTGTAATAACTTCACTGAGTGGGGGTAAATTATAATTCATCGTGATATTCTATAATTGCGTCATGTCGTAGATCACGTAGGACACGTTTTGCTATAATAGAAAGCTTTCTGCCATATAGGGTGTTTTCTACCTCATCAAGAGATAAGGGTTTGCTTTGAGCATCTTTACGGTCACATACGACAAATAAATTAACCCCTTCTGGGGTTGTCATATTGGGAGATATTTCTCCAGCTTCTAATGTTTTTAAGGTATTTCTTATTTTGTTAGATAAACTTCCTAGTGGAAGCATACCTGTTTTATATATATTATTAGTATATTGTTTTGCTGATTTCTCTGTTTCTTTGCATGACCTAAAATTTTTCTTAATCTTTGTAATATCGGAGCTCATGCTAGGAGAATCTTTATCAAAAGAGAGTACGAGTAAATCAAAAAGATGATTCATAGGGTTAACGTCACCTTTTTGGTGGTGGTTTAATTTAACAATATAAATTCCTGTTTCCGTTTTTATAGGTTGTGAGATTTCTCCGGGTTTCATTTTCTTTAAGGTGGTAGATAGTTCCATATTGACATTTTTTAATATCACGGACCCTATATTACCACCTTGCTTGGAAGAATTTGATTGACTGAATTCCTTAGCAATGAACTCAAAGTTACCTCCTGCAATGATTGTATTTCTTAATTCTTGTGCTGTTTTAAGTGTTTGTAATCTTGATTTTATCTTTGTTATAGGTAAAAATATTTCAGAATAGTTGACTCGTGTTTCTTTTCTCTCATGCGATAATTTTTTGAATCTTTCGTTTATTTCTGTTTCAGAGAGAGAGATACGACCACTCCATCTTTGTTGAATGAATTTTCTCCAAGCAAGGTCTTTGTTTATTTGTTGACGGATTGTTTTACTGCTAATTCCCAAATTACCTAGATGCAGAAGAAACTCTTCCTCACTCTTGTTGGGTTGGGTACTTTTAATATAATAGTTAAGAGATTTTGATACTTCTTCTGGGGTTATAATGATTTTGTTTTGTTTTATCTCTTGTGATTTGAGAGTTTCATCTATGAGGTTATTGACAATTTGTTGTTGAATTGCAGTGCGGTTGTATTCATTTACGGTGATCTTGGAATTGAAGATAAATAATTTAAATCGCTGCTCCACATCATATAATGAGATTATATTATCATTTATAGTGGCGGCTATTTTACCCACCTTATTTGCAGAGGGTGTATTTTGAGAAAAACATATATTGTAATTCAATATCCATATAATAATAGCGATGATGCATGGTCTAAAAATCATTATAAGATTTTACACCCTGTTCATTTTTGAGCAAGCTTATTACGTAGAAAGAAGGGATAAAATTTTAATTAGATGGTTTTAATTTAATGCTGATCCCGAAACTATGATCTATTACATCTTTTCTTATGTATTCTTGATTATAATATAGTTTTATGCTGGCACAAGTATGATGGTAAGTAACATGAAGTTTATTCTCTATGACTGTTTTGTGCTGAAGGTCATATTGTAAATCATTTCCGATAAACCATTTATCTCTTAAGTTAAATTTCATATTTGTATGTATTTCTTCGTGTTTATTTTTATCTATATTTTTCTGTAATACATGTGTTGTGGAAAATGAGAAATGTTTTATTTGTGCGGTTAGTGTTGTTTCAGAGTTTACTGCATTAAAATGATTAGATTCGAGTTCTAACCGGTTTGAAATGTTATAGTAGGGGGAGGTAATAATTTGCGTGTTGATGATCACATTAGATTGTTTTTTATTTAAACTATTAATAGATAATAAGTTTAATCGTGGTTGTGTTTGAAATGATTGTCCAATAAATATATTGTAATAGCTACCTTTTTGATTGTTTCTTAAAGAATAGCGAAGGCCATAATCTATTCGTGAGGTGCTTTCATGGTTGTTGTAGTTTGTAAAACGGTTATGTAGGAAAAGGTTTGAATAATCTAATTCTTTTATAGGGCTATTTTTTAGTTGTTGTGTAGAATAAGATTTATGAGGTGCTATAATAATTTGTGTTATGGGTGTAATGACTTGAGTCCAGTGGTTATCTTTTTTAATAAAGGGTGTGTGCCACTTTATGCCTATTGATGGGCTATAGTAAAATTCTGGATTTTTAGGTTGATGTGCGATGGCAATGAAGTTTGCGGTCAGATCAAATATATGCCCAGAGTTTCTAATATATCGTTTTGTCCATTTTGTTTCTATAACAGCTCGCTTGGTTTTTGTATTTGAGTCTTGGGAGAGTAGTAGTACATCTGTGTTTAACTCAAAGAAACTTTGACTAGCGTGATGTTTTTTAAGTGTGCTTGTACGAAGATATGGTAAAATGGTAAATGATTCCTCTGTGTTAGTTTTAAAAGGAGCTGACTTGTATTTAATTGCACGGATATCAAAAAAACTTGTATTCAGTATTTGAGTAATACAAGTTTTTTTGATATC
>CAYMEP010000045.1:0-7517 GCA_964389695.1 uncultured Rhodobiaceae bacterium
GTATAGGGAGTAGTCCAGAAATAATAATGAGTAATGCAGGAAGTGAGGCTTCTTCAATTTGACCTAAAGAGGCATAATTATAAATATGTGTGGCTAATGTTTCAAAATTAAAGGGGCGTAAGAGCAAAATTAATGGTAATTCTTTCATCGCATCAACAAAAACAAAAATTCCTGCAGAGAATAGAGTAGGACGTAAAATAGGAAGTTGTACACGTCGTAAATTCCTATAGGTATTATTACCAAGATTACGACCTGCATCATTTATATTTAGAGGTATTCTTGAAAAACCAGATTCTATCTGAGAAAATGATAGAGACAAAAAACGTATACTATAGCTAAGCCATAGTATCAAAAATGTTCCAGGGAGAAACCAAGAAAGATAGCTAGAAGCACTTTCTGGAAGATATCTCATAAATTGTTTATCTAACCAAAATGTATAAATTAATATGCCAAGACCTAGAATGGTTCCTGGTAAGGCATAGCCTAAAGAAGCAATTTGGGCTAATGGGCGTAAGTTAGGAATGGAATGTTTTTGTGTATGAAAATTTAGAAATAACCCTAATATAAGTGTCGTAGCTACAGTAGATCCTGCTAAAATAAAACTGTTCTTTGTCGCCGTAATAAAATTTATTTCTATATTAAAGTCCAAAGCATGAATCATTAATATGATTGTGGGTAATACAAAACCTAAAATAATAGGTATGCTGCACAATAGGGTAATAAGATATTTCTTATTACCAGTTATCACAAAATAAGATGAAGAAGGTATAGTGTGTTTGTTTTGTAAATGATCATATTTTGCACGATTTAAGCGTTCTAACAATAATAATAAAGCAATGAAAGTAAAACTTGTTAATGCAATCTGTGCCGCACCTGTGAGGCTTCCTCGTGATACCCAAGTGTCATAAATGCCTATGGTTAAGGTTTGAACGCCTAAATGTTCCATGGCGCCAATATCATTTAAGCATTCCATTAAAACAAGGCTGATACCAGCGATTATGCTTGGGCGTGCAAGGGGTAATGCAATATGCCAAAAACAGCGGTATGCATTAGCTCCCAAAGTTTTACTAGCTTCAATTAATGTTTTGGATTGCTGTAAAAAGGAAGTTCGAGCAGCAAGGTAAATATAAGGATACAAAATGATAGAGAGGATAAAGATCGCTCCTCCTATATTATATAAATTAGGATACCATATATCTATACCAAGTATTCTTTTGCATAAATGTGAAAATGAGTTAGAGGAGTCAAAAATATCCGTATAGGCATAGGCAGCGATATATGTAGGTAAGGCAAGAGGTAGTAGTAATAACCAGTCTAAAAAACGTTTTGCTGGAAAATCATAAAATGTGACAAACCAAGCAGTTATAATGCCGATGAATGTACTAAGAAGACCTACACCAATCATTAATTGTAAGGTAGTAAAAATTTGATGGGGTAAAACTGTCGTAATTAAATGAGACCAGATATCATTGTTAGGAATAAGTGCTAAACTTATAATGGCAATGAGGGGAGAAAGTATTAAACATGACATACTAAGAGTGCTAATAAAACTAATGTTAAAAATAGTATTTTTGTGTTTCATTAAGTCTGTCGTGCTATTTGTGCCGCAGATTGTAATTCACGGGCAATTTCTTCTGCTTCATCTGGAGTAAAGTCTAACGGTAATTCTAACGTATCATTCTTAATATAAACCCGCACCATAGATTTATCAGTAAAACCTATGCTTAATTCAGCGGAAATATTTGATGGTGTATTGATGCTCACGGTATACCCTTTCTCTAAAGTGTTACCTTAGAGGATATTTTGTTTTGAATAAATAAAATTCGCTTTATATGTAGAAAAGTTATAAAAAATAGAATTTAGAGAAATTGTTAATGGTAATAATACTAAAATTGCTTGCATGCATGTAAGGGAGGTATTACGTTGCGATACATGGTATGCAGCCTTAGCTCAGTTGGTTAGAGCGCTTGATTGTGGATCAAGAGGTCCCCCGTTCAAACCGGGGAGGCTGTACCATTAAATTTTTATCTGATTTATAATATTTTATCTTGGATCAGAAATTGTAGAAATTCACTATATTGATTAGTACGTTGGGCCTCATTTTGAGAGTGGGCTACATAGCTTTGATGATTTTTTTGGATTTGTTGATAATAATTTATTGTGACTACTTCTATTTTGTTTAAAGTTGTAGAGCTTTCTTGTCGTAATTGTTCTATTTCTTGTTCAATTGCAATTTGGCGATTATTTATTTTAGTATCAAAATCTGCCATGATCTGACGTATTTCACTAAGCATTGTATCACGTAATACCTGCATGTGATTTAGTAATGCTGTCGTTTTATCCATATTTAATGTGTGATCGGTAGTCATTTTATATAAGTTTTCACGCATGCGTAAAGAAAATAAATTTTTATGTTCTATTGATTGAGGTGCAGAGGAAGGGGGACAGGCGGGGTCTTCTGTATTTGTTTTCGAAGGTGCAGATTGTAGGGGTGTTTTTATGTCTTCTGTTACCTCTACACCAACATTTGTATTGGTGTCACACAATATATTATCCATTGCATGGTGAATAGAGGATTTAGTAATATTTTTGTCATTTATACTCATAACATACCTTAATTACGCAACTTATTATACACAGTGAATCAAAAAACGAACCCTTTTTGCTTCTTGGGGTTGTATCTATAAATTCTTTTCCTTTATACAATAGATGACAGAAAATAAATACCCATGTAGATTCATTTTGATGAGACTGTGATATTATCATCTTATAATGAAGGTATAAGTGAAAGTGATGTAGAAGTTATGATGAAGAAAAAAAATACTTCTTCACAAATAGAGAATTTGAGTGAAGTTGATGTTACTCCCGAAAATGTAACGCTTTCAGGAGCACGTGCTTTGGCACATCTATTTTTATTAGAGCAAGACTTTAGGCAAGTGAAAACGCCTGATCAATTGTCCAAACTTGTGGTGTCACGGTTAAATGGATTTATTGATTATGATGCTATTTTATTTTGGGTAGGAGGAAAACAGCAGAAAATAAAAATAGTTAGAATCTCTGGTTTTGATAATAAATTAGAAGGTAAATTAATAAATGAATGGGGAATGCGTTCGGCAAAATGGTTGAATAAGTTAAACAAGAGTATGACGGAAATTGATCACACAATGATTAAAGAATATGTGTTTGATGTTTGGCCAGAAGTCTTCCCTATGCAAGGGTTGTATATACCAATTGCTATGCCAGAACAAAAGAATATTGGAGGAATGTTGATTCTCCGAGAACAAGAATTTGCCCCTCCTATTAAAATTATGTTAGAGCAAATGACAGGTGCCATAGCCTATAGTTTACGGGGTTTAGAATTAAATATTCATAAAAAGTACAAACAAAAACCTTCATTCTTGAACTCGTTCCTCATGATGGTGATTATTTTAGCAATGTTTGGGGGAACGGGCTATTATCTGTTAAAACATATATCATTATTGACTTAACCTTATTTTGTTGTATGTTTTTTCTCTCTATATGGTGCTTCTTATGAAGCTAAGAGGGAATGAGGAAAAAACCTCAGCTGCACCCGCAACTGTAAACCGTATGCCTATAACGATGATAATATCATGAAACCCACTCGTGAATAATGAGGAAGGGGTTATAGGTAAAAGCGGCTAAGCCAGGAAACCTGCCTTATGGGTCGTTGATGCTTGGGCGGGCTTGACTAAGGCAGACGGAATTTCCGTAAACGACAAATTTGATTGTTGATCAAAAGAATTTTGATCTTAATGAATGTTTATGGGAGAAAATAATGAAAACACACATTCTTATTGTAATAATAGTATCTATTTTGATTGGTAGTATTGTCGTAAATGTACAGGCACAAAACGAGAATAATGTAGAAGAAATTGTTGTGTCAGTTACACAAATACCAACGCCTATTCATCAAATTGGTGCTTCAATATCCGTGTTGACAGCAGAAGATTTGCGGTTACAACAAAGTACAAATTTACAGGGTGCTTTAGATACATTAGCAGGTGTATCTGTTTACCAAAATGGAGGATTAGGCAAAATATCTAATGTATTTATTAGAGGATTAACAGGGAAATATGTCAATTTGATTATTGATGGAATTGAAGTCAATGACCCTGTTAATCAACAAGCATCATGGCAACATATCAATGTACAAGGCATAGATCATATAGAGGTCTTACGTGGTTCTAATAGCGTTTTATATGGGAGTGAAGCTATTGCAGGGGTGATTAATCTTTATACCAAATCTGGTGGCGATAAACGTAGGAGGTTTCATATGGAAATGGGGTCATTTGCTACTTATAAAATAGAGGGAACTATGTCAGGGCAAACTTTGGATGATAGATTAGATTACGGAATGTCAATACAGATGCAACGTAGTCAAGGTTTTTCGGCATTAGAAGCAGATAATGAAGATGATGGATATCGTCGATTGACTGTAGCAGGGAAGTTTGCTTATGAAGTATCTGATAATCTTTCTAGTAATTTTGTTTTTCGTTATAATCAAGGAGAGGTCGAATTTGATCAGTGTGGATATCCTTATTCTAATCATTGTGATACGGAGTTTCAATATACGTTGCTTCGTTGGGGGTTATTATATGAACAGGAATATATGACGCATGAATTTGCTGTGAGTATGTTAGAGAATCAAAATGAAAACTTTACCGAGGGACAGTTTTCTTCTTATACACAAGGAAATAGGTATCGTGTAAATTACAAAAATATTATGATTTTTGATATTTCCCAATTCGTTCTTGGGATGGAGCATGAAACAGAAACTTATGAGGCTAAATCAGCTTTTAATGATTCTAAGTATAATGTTGATAATCAGGCTATATCTATTTTATGGCAAAGTGAACCTGTATCTTGGGTGAACCTAACTTTTGCGTATCGGTTAGATTATCACGAAACATTCAAAATGCATGAAACATGGCGGGTAACAGGAAGAATATCGTTACATCCTATGGTGGATTTGCGTGGTGCCATAGGGACAGGGTATCATGCACCATCGTTATACTCATTATATGATCCTACGTACGGTAATTCTAGTCTACAGCCTGAAACCAGCATAAGTAACGATATAGGAGTAATTTTTATGCCTATTGACGATGTAGAGCTTGAGATTTCGTTATTTGAAATTACGATTCGTGATCGTATCGGATATGATAATAATTTTAGAGCAATACAAATAGAAGAAAAAACAAAATCGAAAGGTATAGAGACATCTCTGTCTTGGAGAATTAATAAAGCAATATATTTGAATATGAACTACACTTATTTAGTGGCAAAGAAAGACGATAAAAGTCAAGATATTCGTCGCCCTAAACATCAGTTTAATGTCCGGATGAATGGACAAATTACAGATAATTTATCAGCCTATATCACAGCGTCTTTTGTGAAAGATATTATTGATACAGATTTTAATACTTACCCTTACCAAAATGTGGCATTGGATAATTATCATCTAGTCACTATTGGAACAGAATATCAGATCAAGGATCATGTATCAGTCTATGGGCGTATAGAAAACGTGTTGGATGAAGAGTATCAGACAGTTCTGGGGTATAATAGTTCTGGAAGGGCATTTTTTATTGGGATGTCATTTGGTGGTAGATAAAATAAACTTAAAGTCTTATCATTGAAATAATTTTAAAAACAGTGAAGTTTTATAGTTAATCCTGAGGAAAATGAATGTGTTAAAGGTTGATAGTATTAAAAAATCTTTTGAACACCAATTGGTGTTTGAGGATGTTTCTTTCACTTTAGATAAAGGTCAGTCATTGGCTGTTATTGGTGAAGCAAGTGCAGGAAAGACCGTTCTACTAAAATGTTTAGCGGGATTATATAATGTTGACCAGGGTGAAATTGACTTTCAAAATAAACCACTGCAATACAAGAATAATAACATTGGTATGTTATTTCAACGAAATGCATTATTTGATAGTTTAACAGTATGGGAAAACATTGCTTTTAAGTTGATGGTCGATGGAGTAACGCGCCAAAAAGCGCGGCTAGCAGTAGAAGACTTATTACCAAAAATTGGATTGTCTATTGAAAATGCAATATTATTTCCTTCTGATTTATCAGGTGGAATGCAAAAACGAGTCGGATTGGCACGAGCCATTATCTCTAAGCCAGATATTTTATTACTTGATAATCCGGCAGCTGGATTAGACCCTGTATTAGCTACACGGATACAAAATTTGATTACTGATCTTGCTTATGAAACAGGAACAACAGTGGTTTCTGTAACGGGAGATATTAAAAATGTAGAAAAATATTATAATAAAATCGCTTTATTACATGAAGGTTCATTACAATGGTGTGGAAAAGCAAGTGATGCTAAGGGAACAAAAAATGAATTGCTACACTGCATGCTCGGTATGACACCGTCTAACCTTAGAAAACAGAGTGCAGAAATATAAAATGTATGTAGCCGAGAAACATTTTATACTCGGAACAAATATGAAGCCACCTTGGGAATCATCAATGCAAATTGCTTGTTTTGGTATGGGGTGTTTTTGGGGAGCAGAGCGTAAATTCTGGCAAACTCGTAATGTTTATTCTACGCAGGTTGGATATAGTGCAGGTGTTACAAAAAACCCATCATATGAAAAAATTTGTTTGGGAAATACAGGGCATACTGAAGTAGTACAAGTTATTTTTGATCCTAAAAAGGTTGCTTACTGGGACTTGTTAACAATATTTTGGGAAAATCATAACCCAACGCAAGGTATGGCACAGGGAAATGATATAGGGACACAATATCGATCAGCAATTTATACTACGAATCAGAGCCAATATCAGTGGGCGATACAGTCAAAAAATAATTACCAAGATGCATTGACAAAAGCGGGGTATCCAAAAATTACGACTGAAATTTTACCAGCAGAAGCATTTTATTATGCAGAAGATTATCATCAACAATATTTAGGAAAAAACCCAAATGGGTATTGTGCTATTGGAGGAGTTGGAATCCAGTTGCTCAATTGAAGGTCTAGCTAAATTAGGCAACACCAAGACGAAGTAAATCATGTAAGTGAATAAATCCTATTGGTTTATTATCTTCACACACAAAGAGAGATTGAATTTTCTTCTCATTCATTAAAAGAAGTGCAGCACTGGCGAATGTAGAAGAGTTAATGTGTGTAGGTGATTCGCTCATAATTTCACTCGCTTTTTGGGATAAAAAGTCATGATTCATGTGACGACGTAAGTCACCGTCGGTAATGATACCTATCAATATACCTTGGGTGTTTATGACCCCTAAGCAACCAAATCCTTTTTCTGTCATCACAATTAAGGCATGAGACATTACAGTGTGACTGTCGATTAATGGTATTTTTTCTTCTGTATGCATTATATCTGCGATGAGTTTTAGGTCTGCACCTAATTTTCCTCCAGGGTGAAAATCCTTAAAGTTTTCTGAAGTGAAACCTCTTTGTTCTAATAAGTTCACTGCTAAAGAATCTCCAAGAACAAGCTGCATAGTGGTGGAG
>CAYMEP010000046.1:0-7458 GCA_964389695.1 uncultured Rhodobiaceae bacterium
TTTTTCATTCTCTCTTTACCTCGTCTTTTATTATAACTTCATCTCGGAAACATACTCCCTAAGGCTCGGGTCACGTCTTCAACTTCGTAGCCTGCTTGCTTCTTTCTGGACTTCTTTCTTGGCTTCTCTAAGAAGTCATACTTTATCATCCATTGCCCAATTATCATACTTTCGTCCATAACTACCTGAGGGAGTAGCTTACGGATTTTTGTTTTCCATCGATTGACAACTACCAAAGTAGAAGTCTTCCATTCTGTCACTCCCTCAGTATCCCCGATATCTCGAACTTTGGGACCTATCTCTATAGTCGGTAAGTTAGCCGACCCCGATCGATCAGGGTAGTCATGGAGATAGCCCCCCTTACAAAGAGCTTTCAAACTCTTTATTATAGTGGCTTTCTCTCTCTTCGAAGAGAACATAACAACACCTTCCACAATTTTCACACCTTCATTTTTTTTGTTCATTTCTTTCTACCCCCTTTGTTTTTTTCTCTATTATAACCCCTTTTATTATGGCTAGCTTCTGTGTTTTCGATTTCTTGGTGTCTAGGAGGTTTTTGAAAAGCTCAATCCTAGCTTCTGTGCCCCCTTGCTTTTCGGCTGCATCGAACACACTTAAAGGCTCTTTACTATTCATGCATAACCCCCGCAAATTAGAGCTAATTTTTCGAAATCAATCTCACTTTTATGCATAGCTTCTCTTGTTGCGTCGCTTCTCGATTGACCTCTCGATACAGAGCAAGTCTGACCTTCATTATCTTCGTCATAACTAGTTAATGAATGTCGTGCATTGGCTCTCATTAGTGGAAGTATGTCTTCCAGATAGTCTGCACCGTCGAATGATTCAGGATTCCACGCAGAAGCCATCCCGCCCGATCGAATATTGCTATAAATAGCACCCTCGAGGCTAGCCTTAGTAAGCCCCAAACGATAGAATTTTCCCGACGATTGCTCATGTAAAAGTTTGGCAAAATACTTAGCTTTCTCTCGATTCTTTCGTGCTATCAATTGATCGGAAGTCTCCTCTGACTCCTCACGAGAAGTCAAAAAACCAAAATCCAAAACGTCGCCCATAGCCATAGACACAAAGAACTGACCAGCACACGCTATATGCTCGACTGCAATATCTTCATCATAGTCTCCTATGGCTTCCTCTAGCCTTAGATATTTATCATTGTCATCTATGACAATATTCTTTAGCTCTTCGTCAGTTATATTCTGAGGCACCTCGATTTTGCCTCTGCGAATATACAGAGACTCATCAAACTCTATTCTTACAGCCTCTATTATTTTTGTTTCCTTTGAGGCAACCTCAGCCACCCCTAAATTTTCTGCCCTTTTATTCATAATTTTCTGTCCTTCCTTTTTTGTTTTTACTAAGTCCGAAAACTTGTATCTATATATACGACCATACCTCTTTTTATGTCAAGTAAAAACTTATTTATTTATACTTTTTTTTTATTTTTTTTCACCCTTTAAATATGCCAATCTAGCCGCAGATTCCTTTTTTCTAAGAGCCGATTTTCTAAACTCAAAATACCAAATAGGGACTTTTGTATCAAGTTGATGTTCATTTTTCAAAAGTTCTTGGTCAGCTAACTTGACAAGTCCTTTTGGTAGATTGAAAGCACACTCTATAGCTTTTATATCGTCAGAAGTGATGAGGGGTCTATACTCACTTCTGTTAGTTATCAGCATATCTCCATCGACAGCCTTCAAATCTCTAAAACGGGTCGTGAATAACCATCTATCAGATAAGACATCCATTGCTGCCAGCATTCTGAATACCTCAGGACGATTCAAAACATACACGAATTGAACCGACCCTTTTTTGTAAAAAGCATTGAAAACTAAGTCCCCTAAGTAGGGTCGGTCGTCTCCATGCTTAAGGCACCAGAAAAAGTCATTCTCTGAGTCAGATGTATAACCCATTATTTTACACCTCTTGGCATCCGAGTCTTGACTTCCCATTCAGGCTTCAGAAACTCAACTTTATATACATAACTCCAACCCTTCAGAAAATGAAAACCAAACAGGTCGTCCATGTCAGATGCTTTGTAAGAATCTCGAATGCTTAGAATGCATTCAATAACCCCTTTCGAGTTCCTACGAGAATTTAAAAAGCTGTCCGTAATTTTACAAAAAGAAGCTAAGCCTTTCAAATTTTTAAAGGTAAGAACCTTCCTGACCTTATCCGACGAAAAAATCTTAGCAAGTTCCTTTTGCGTAGGGATTATCCCACCTGTATGGAAGAAAAGAAGTCCTTCGTCGTTTTTAGGGGAAATCATACTGCTATACCTTCGACAGCTTTTACATATAAACTACACTCGTGAATAGCAGCTTCTAGCTCTTTGTTATTCCTGACAGGTGTCGCCGAATAATGCACATCAAAAGATTCTCCATACTCATTATAACGAGTATGATTTTTACCTTGTGCGTGATCAGCAAAACGATAAGTGTGAAAGCCAGCCTCGATATATACAGTCTTAGTCCCAGCAATTCTGCGGGAATGCTCAATGTCATTTTTTTCAAGGTAGTCAATAAACCGCTCCTCGAGTAGTTTTATTTTGGCTCGTTTTTCAGCTAGTTTTTTAGCCTGAATTTCTCGTTCTTTTCTAGCTTGGATTTTGCACCCAACCCAAAGATGGAAAAATTCAAGGCTTACAACTACATAATCCACAGCAGCATATTTTGAGCTGCTGGGAAAATAAATCACACTTTCCAACTCAAAAGGTAAGTTTTGAGTGTTGTAAGAATTAGCTTTCAATTCTTTCATGCTTATATAGAAGCTTTTCGATACAAGATTAGTAAGCTCATACTTTTCAGAATACTTTCTCTCTTGTGCATCCATAGCAAGCATAGTTTTTCTTACTTTCTCTTTTCCAGCTTTGGTCAAGCCAGTTTTGCCTAAGTGGCTTTTCATAATATTTGAGCTCACAAACTTCTTATAAAGCTCTATAGATTCACTCCCAGAAACAGACGCTACTGCCTTAGTAGCTCTCTCTTCCGAGCCCTTCTCAGCATCACTCAGCAACGCCGAAATCCTTGAATTGCGTTTAGCAATTCCCTTATTGATAGTATCAATTTTTTTTAAACTTATTGTCCTCATAATTTTCTGTCCTTCCTTTTTTGTTTTACTAAGTCCGAAAACTTGTATCTATATATACGACCATACCTCTTTTTATGTCAAGTAAAAACTTATTTATTTATACTTTTTTTTATTTTTTTTCACTTTTTTTTACCCCTCTTTAGTCCATATACCCAACTAACAAAAACCAAACTTAAGCCGTTAGATTCACTTTTGTAGTCACCTCTGACCAATTTTAAATAAATCCCACCATTCAAAGAAGATCGGAATAATTTTTTCTTTGGATCGTAAGTGACCTGAGAAGCTACACAACAATGAAAGTGAGGCTCAGCTTCTAAGCAAGTGCCTTCCGATTCAGTGAATGCGACACCATTAGCATAGTAAATCTTTTCTTTTTTACTCACAACTTCTAAACCTTATTTTTCATGAAAGGGCTCATAGATGCTGTTTGTGGGAAGTATTAGTATTTTAGCCTTTATTATAAGCATACAAACACACCAACCAACAAACTAAAAGCCCGCTGTGTGCCTTACAATGCGTCGTTTTTCTAGTTTCAAAATTCTATTTCTCCGACAGACTCACCACACACACAACACACAAGCTGCTCTGCTACAATATCACACTCCATTTTATACTGCACAAATCCACAATAGGGACAATCTATTGCATCTATTATAGAAGAGTTGCCAGCAGTTATAGATTCAGCATCGAGATAACCCTTCTTTTCAACCTCCTTAAATACATCAACTTTGTCAATATCGTCGTCATTCATGACTTCGAATACCTTCTCACAATCTCGACCTCAGCATCCAAAGGCAGATCCGAAGCCCACTCAGGTGGTGTGGTGAATGCCTTATATATTACTTCTTTAGCTTCTTTAGCCCTTTCTTTAGGGACTTGGCAGACAAGTTCATCATGCACAGTGAATAATTTTTCAATCCATGAAGGCAGATTGACGCAAGCATTCACAAGGAGATCTCCCGCCGTAGCTTGGGCTATATTTTCCAAAAACTTACCACCATAGAAGTGTGTCTTTCGAACATTCCCGAAAGCTGTGACCTCCCCCACAAAGCCTTCATTATATCGAAAAGAACAATTGTTATAGTATATTTGACGTCGTGACGGAAGCACACAATATAGGGTTCCTTTCTGCCCCTTTTCATCCTTAAAAAAAGGAGGTTTGGAGCTAGGCGGGGTTTCGCTATTAAGAGCTAATCCGAATTTTGATTCTAGCTTGTTCCAAAGCCTTAAGACTTGTCCATACCCAGTCCGATATTTCATAACATAATGTTTAGCGGTAGATTCATCCAAAGGCTTTTCTAGGACTCCGAATTTATTAACGGTAGCCGCAAACCTTTCAGGTCCCATACCATAGCCACACCCGAGAACAGCTTGTTTTGCTATGAATCTTTCCTGAAAGGTTATGCTACTCACGTCTTTCTGGAATATATAAGACGCAAACTGTTTATATATGTCGGCTTTCTCTCGATAGGCTTTCAGGGCGTCTTCTTGCCCAGCTAGCCAGAAAACTATACGTGCCTCGATAGCTGAGAAGTCAGCTTTTATCATAACCTTTTTTTTATCGGGAATCAGGCAAGCGGGAACTAAGTCCGATACGACATCAGCATAATTCATACCTTTTGGCAAGGCTCGTTTGTTCTGCAATTTTTCTAACAAATCTAAAGTCTCTTTGTGCTTTTTTCCTAGTATCTTATGAGGGAAGTTATGAACCTGAATACCTACACCTGACCACCTACCAGTATGAGCACCATAAAGGAGCATCAAACTATACACCTTCCCATCAACCAAATTATCTAAAATAGCAGGGACTTTCTTTGGTCCTGGTCTAGTGACAGTAAGCCGAGCCCGAATCAGATCAGCAGCTGGTTTTGCTAGTTTCGTTAAGTCCAGAGCCGCCAGTGTTGGACGCTGGGTGTCAGCAAGTAGCACGCCCGCCCGTTTTAGTCCTTCTTTTAGATCGGCAGGGGCGTATAGATTTACGGGGGTATCTACCTTAGCATTATAGAACTTGTCAAACAGTTTCTTTTCTTGCACCTCACAGACTGCATCGAGTTTCTCACACAATTTGACATCTATTGAAAGTCCTCGAGTGTTCATATCGTCGTCAAGTCCCAAGTAAGTATCATAAAATTTGACTTGGTCTTTACATGACATAAGACGTGAGTAAAGTGCTACGTATATCTCTCGTGTGGAAGCCACATCTTTCATGCAGTAGTCCAGTAAAGCTAGTTCGTCCCTGCTAGTAAGCAAAGGCTTAAAATAGCTGTCTTTATCAGGGACTAGAAATTCCTGAATGAGCTTTTTTCCGATAGCGTCTTTTTGATGCTTCAGCCCCATATATTGACAGGCTTTTGCTAGCTTAGCTGGTATCTGGAAAACCCGACATAGGGCAGCTGTGCATTGCCATTTCTTTGGCATCGGGAAACCATACTTTGGAACAAGTATTTTTGTGAAAACTTCTTTATCGAAAGTGTAGTTATGGGCTACGAAATAATAACCCTCTGCTATTTTCTCTTTAAAAAAATCCTTTAGTATTGGTAGCTTGTCTCTATGATACCTTTTATCGACACCAAAAACACTTCCCTCAGGATTAGTAGAATCGACAACTGAGAAAGCTAGTGACTGGAAATCGGCTTCCTCACTACTTAAATAAGATTGAACCGAGACCCCCCGCAGTTCGTTGTCTGAGTAGGTCTCGGTATCAACTATTATAGCTTTGAAGTTTTTATAGTTAGTCAAAACAAAAACCTAGAAAAGAGAAGTAGGCTCTCGAGCGTATGAATAAAAAAATGTATCCACACTACACACACAAACCCAACCAAATAAAATACCCATAATGGAAGCCCCCTTAGAAACTCCATAAAACTTTTAAATTTTCTGTATATCATGGTGAAACCTTCCCTTGCTTAGCTTTCTCGACTTCTAACAAGTCTTTGATAATTATATCCAATTGTGTCTCGACAATTGTAGCCCGAATTTCTGCACGTTTTAGAACTCTATCATTACCAAAATAAATGAGGTTTTCATACTCACGCAAATTTTTAGCTAGCTCTAAGCTGACTGAAAAGGCGACTTTACACCGTCCATGTTCGTCTAACCGCCTAGGTATTGCTGAGACATGTTTAGTTGCTCGAGGTTCTGTCTTCAAACCCCCTTTCTTTTTTGCAGAAACTAGTCCTGCAAACACGGCATTCATACCAGAAGCCCTTTGTTTTTTCTTGTCTTTGTTCATTGTAATCATTTTTTTTTATTATCTCCATAAGGGGGTATCCACACTTCTGGATACCCCCACAAATATAGATTTTAAACTCGACTAAGAGCCTTCAAATCTTTCCTCTTCCCAAAATGGGTATCCACACTAGCCCCATCGGAAAATTTTATAACCCCCCCCGTAAGCAATTGGATCGCCGTAAGTTTTGTTGATACAATTATCCCTAAGTTGGGGTTGTTTTTCGAAGTGAAAGCCGAAATATTGAACCCCACAGAAACCAAAGCTCCCATGAGGTTTATTCTAGCATCCACAGGATTAGTGACCTTGTTCATCGACGCATCAACAACTGTCAGACCACTTTCGTCAGAACACTTCAAGTTCATGTAAGTCATGCCCTTTAGATGTTCATTACCAGTAGCCGAACCATTCTTGATCAAGCTGAAAAGCTCACCATTAGTGGCTTTTGTATAGGCTTGTTTGGTTTGAGCCACCGCCCCATCAACCGACACAATCACTCCCCGAATGTATTCTTTCAAGGCAGTAGTTATCTCAGTCTGCGACCAGCCTATCTGACAACGATACTGAGACCCCTTCTCCCCGAACTTATTTTCCACAGGGGCAAAGATGGCAGAATAAAACATATAGACATTTTCCAAAGTCAAGCTATGATTATTCTTTCCTGTCATCCCCCGCTCTTGCAGCACCGTAGGCGGTGGTATCCATTCAGACACCCCCGAGCCAGACGACACTGCCAAATTTTTTTTAGCATTTTTTGGCATACTAAAATCCTCCTTTTGTTTTATTTTCTTTATATAAATAAAGACGTAAATTTTTAGTGTTTGTCACTTGGCATCATCCATGTCAAATATGCCCAACCTTCGAGAATAAATCTTTTATGTATGAGTTATGATCCGAAACCTGTTTTTTGAAGGCGTCCAAAACAATTTTGAGTGCTTCCTCCCGTGTATATAATAAAAGAAGACAAGTCTTACTCATAGAGTCAGTGACTTGGAATCCTTGCCTATCTCGAACAACCCGTTCTTTGATAATACCATCCTCTTCATACTTCTCATACTCACGATATAGATTTTTAAATAGGCCGCTTGTTTTTTCTCCCTTATAAAACACTAGACCTGTCT
>CAYMEP010000047.1:0-7457 GCA_964389695.1 uncultured Rhodobiaceae bacterium
GTATATTACTCAGCGTAATTGCGTGTTTTTCACTTAAAGCTTGAGCAGTTTCTTGAGTTCTTTTTGCCGTTGAACATAAGATAAATTCAGGTGAGAAATGCCCTTCAATATATCGTGCAAGTATAATTTTATCCTTTTGTCCTTTATGATCTAATGCGCGTTCACAATCAGGCTGTGTGCGTTTAGGTGTCTGTGCTTGGGCATGCCGCCAAATAAGTAATTGTACCATCATTATCCTCGGATAACTTCTTTATGCTGAGAGAATCAGTGATAGTTTTACATTAAGTTTTATTTTAAGCAAATAATATGCCCCATTAGTGATTATGGGTTATTCTAGTAACCAAACCATAAGGATAGAAAGGGCATATTATGGAAAGTTTGGAAAACCGTATACAACAATTAGAAGAATTATTAACACATCAATCTATCTTAATAGAAGAGCTAAGTCTTATGTTAAATTTGCAGTATAAAAAGTTAGAAAAATTGCAGAAACAATATGATTATTTAGGTGATCGTTTTTTAAAATTGGATTGAAAATAAGAAACCAGACAAATTATTATAAAAAATATTAGAGATATGATTACAGTCACTGCTCCTAAGCCAATATTATGACCTGCTAAAGGTATGCTCAGCATGATTGATATGCTACTGATTATTGCTGTATATAGTACCATTTCTTTCGGTGTTTTGCTGATCTGTCTTGCTGCTGCAGCTGGAATAATGAGTAATGAAGTGATAAATAATACACCGGCGGTTTTTATAGATAAGGCAACAAAAATACTAATAGTAAACATAATGATATAATGTATTTTTAGGGTGTTGACTCCTTCTGCATGAGCAAGTTCTTCATTTAATGTCATGAGGATAATGTTTTGCCAATAGCGTTTTAATGTATATATGATCAATAAGCTTGCGACCAAGGTTATGAGGCATTGACTATATGTAACCTGTTCTAATGTACCGAAGAGGTATGTTTCTAGAAGGTGATGCTCATCTTGTTGCTGTTTAGTATTGGTTATACTCAATAAAATAATACCTAATGCGAGTCCTCCGTGAGCTAATAATCCTAATAATGTATCTATAGGAAGATTTTTTCTATTTCTTAACCAGACTAAGCTACAGGCAAATAAGATACAAATGAGTAACCCTCCCAATTGAACATTAAAGCCGAATAATAATCCTAGTGAAATTCCTAATAGTGCAGTGTGAGAGAGTGCATCTCCAAAATATGCCATACGTTTCCAAATCATAATGCAGCCGATTGGTGCGGCTGTTATTGCGATGATAAGTGCGGTTAATATTGTCATATTGTTGTGTCTCGAATGTTGTATTAGTGGATATGGTCATGGTTATGGTGATGAGAATAGATTGCCATCATTTTTGCCATATCTTCACCAAATAGAGATATGAATTCAGGATGTGATGTAATGGTTTTTGGCGACCCTGCACAACAAATATGTCGGTATAGGCACAGTACCTTTTGTGTAGAAGCGAGGACGAGGTGTAAATCATGTGAGACCATTAAAATTGCAAAATTATGTTTTTCATACACTTCGTTTAAGGTTTTATAGAAGGAAAGTTGTCCGCCTATGTCAAGGTTTTGTGCAGGTTCATCCATAATCAATATATCTGGATTATTAAGGAGGGCACGGGTAAAGATTATATTTTGTATTTCTCCACCAGATAATTCATGTAACTGTTTCATAAGTAGGTGTTCTATTTTTGTTTCTTGAATAATGGCGTCAAAATTTATTTTTATTGTTTCATTGTTGAGGTTTAGAAAATCTAAAACAGGCATTGGTAAAGTGGTATTGAATGTTAAACTTTGTGGCATATAACCGATTTTTAAATTTTTTTTACGTTTAATTTGTCCTGTGTCTGGAGTAATAATACCTAATAAGCATTTTAATAAGATTGATTTACCTGCACCATTGGGTCCTACTAATGTGATAAATTCTTTTGGTTTAATTTCTAAACTGATATTATCTAATAGTGGCGTTTGGTTGCGTATAATACTGATATTTTTTGCTGTGATGAGTGTAGACATGGTTGACTTACGTGATGGTTTTAAGAGGTTTGATTGTACAACGTGTGAAATACTTTAAGAAACGTGATGGTTGATTTTGTGTGTAAACTACATTGGCATGATGTTTCCAAATATGCCATATAATTGCTAAATTATGAGTGATTCCTTTAGGAGGAATACGAAATATTTCGACACGTGGATCAATAATATCTAGAATAGATGTTTCTACATGTTGATCACAATCGGCACGAACAATAAGGTGAATAGGCTGATGTAATATATCTTTATTAATTTGCTGTATGAAGAATTGTTCTTCAATATTAAACTTTGTAGTTAAATAGATGTAAAGATACTGTAAGTTTTTTGTTTTAGATGATTGTGAGGTTCTAAGCATCAATTTCTATTACCTTCTATTCGTTATGAATATTCATGTTTATACAATCATATTGCCCCACAATGGTTTTGGTGGCAAATGTAAATGATTTTTATCATATATGAGTCCATTATCTTTGTCTTGTCGTAAAAATAATGCAGCATCGAGATCAACGATATGACAAATTTGTGCTAATAAATAAGCAGGTGTTAACGCTAAAGATGTAGATAACATGCATCCCATCATAATTTTGAATCCTTGTTGTTTTGCATTTTTTGCTAAAAGAATAGCATTTGTTAATCCACCTGTTTTGTCTAGTTTTATGTTAATCCATTGATATTTATGCTTTAATTTTTCTAGATCTTGTAGTTTATGTATGCTTTCGTCTGCACAAAAAGGAAGGTCAATATTGGCAAGAGAGGTATCCTGACCGACGGGCAGAGGTTGTTCTATAAACTCTATATTAAACTTTTTTAAAGTTTTACTATGGGTTCGTAAATCAGTTTCATTCCATCCTTCATTGACATCTATAATGAGGCGTGATTCTGGAACCATACGATCGATAGCGAATAAGCAGTCTATATCATAACTTATGCCTTTTGGGCTGCCGAGTTTAATTTTTAATAAGGGCTTGTTAAGTGTTTGTGCGTTATATGCCATATTATCTGGTGTATCCATAGATATGGTTTGTGCGGTTAAAAGTGGTTTGGGTAGAGGTAATTGTGTGAGTGCACATATATGTTGTCCTGTGACTTGGCTTTCTAAGTCCCATAATGCACAGTCTATAGCATTGCGCGCTGCTCCGGCGGGTAGCATTCTGTGCAAATTTTGACGAGTGAGGTCTTGGCTTAATTCATTAAAAACATTTTGGATGTTTGTCACAACGGATTGTGTTGTTTCATTATATCGTTTATAAGGTGTTGCTTCTCCTCTAGCGATAAGTTGACCGTGTTGAATATTGACCTCGACAACCTCTATTTTTGTTTTTGTTCCTCGTGAAATTGTAAATTGTTGTTGTAGTGAGAAAACTTGAGGGTGAATAGATAAAATGGGCTTTATTTTGTTCATAATAATTTATGATAATATCATAGGGTGACGCCTAGACCTAATAAAAATTCTATGTTAAGAAATAGCGTATATCTAAGAAGAAAGGTAATAATATGCCAAGAGTAGTTTTTGTTGAAGCAGATGGAACAGAACATAGTCATACCGGTGAGAATGGTATGACGGTTATGGAAGTTGCTGTAAAGAATAGTGTACCAGGAATTGATGCTGATTGCGGTGGGGCGTGTGCTTGTGCAACCTGCCATATTTATGTACGTGATGAGTGGAAAGAGAAGGTAGGGACTAAAGAATCTATGGAAGAGGATATGTTAGATTTTGCTTTCGAAGTAAAGGATAATAGTCGTTTATCTTGTCAGATAAAGCTGATTGATGAGATTGATGGTATGATTGTTGATTTACCACCACCTATGTAAGGTTAAAGGAACATAGTATGTCATCTGATATAATTAAAACCGATGCTGTTATTATTGGCGCAGGACCGTGTGGTTTGTTTGCAGTGTTCGAATTGGGTTTGTTGGATATGAAGTCTCATTTGATTGATATTCTGGGTAAGCCTGGAGGACAATGTACTGAGCTTTATCCAGAGAAGCCAATTTTTGATATACCAGCCTTGCCAGAGGTTTCTGGACAGCAGTTGACGGATCAATTGATGGAACAAATTGCGCCTTTTGATCCTGTTTTTCACTATAATCAGATGGTGATTGGTTTAGAAAAGTTAGATGATAATATTTGGCAAGTGACGACTGATGAGGGAAAATGTTTTCAAGCACCTGTGGTCGTAATTGCTGCTGGTGGAGGTTCTTTTATGCCGAAGAAACCACGTATATCTGGGATTGAAGATTACGAGGCTTTGAATAGTTCTGATGGTTCGGGAGTACATTATGCAATACGTAAACGTGAGGCGTTTGCAGGAAAAAATATTGTTATTGCAGGTGGTGGTGACAGTGCTTTGGATTGGGTCTTGAATTTACAGCCGATTGCAGAATCTATGACTCTTGTTCATCGACGTGATCAATTTCGTGCTGCACCAGATAGTGTTAATAAGATGCGTGCTTTGGTTGCTGAGGGTAAGGTTAATCTTCGTATAGGGTCTATTGATGAATTATATGGTGAAAATGGTGTGTTATCTGGGGGTGTTTTCAAAAATAAAGAAGATGAAACCCAGAATTTATCTTTTGATACTCTTATACCCTTTTTTGGTTTAACGATGAAGCTTGGTCCTATTGCAGATTGGGGTATTAATTTGCATGAAAACTTGATTACAGTAGATACTTCTAATTTTATGACAGATAGAGATGGGCTTTATGCGATTGGTGATATTAATACTTATCCAGGAAAACTGAAGCTTATTTTAAGTGGATTCCATGAAGCTGCTTTGATGGCTCACCATGCATTTAAGCGTGTTTACCCTGAACAGAAGCTGACGTTTCAATATACGACCTCTAGTACGAATTTACAAAAGAAACTAGGTATTGTTAAGTAATCCTTGTCCTTAGTGGTGTGGTCTATGCATTGAATATGAGCGCATTTCTGGATTTATATATGCTTTGCTTGTAGTCATTTTCTATGCCTAGGAGTGGTTATTACCTTTACCTATTTTCGTAAGGCTTCTGCGATGAGGAAAGAGAGTTCTAAGGATTGCGATGCATTTAGCCTCGGGTCGCAATGTGTATGATAGCGAGAGCTTAAGTCTTCTTCGGTGATGTCTTGCCCACCCCCAATACATTCGGTAACATTTTGTCCTGTCATTTCAAAATGCACACCGCCAGCATGTGTACCTTCTGCTTTATGCACTTGGATGAAGGATTTGATTTCAGCAAAAATATTATCTACAGGGCGTGTTTTATATCCATTAGATGTTTTGATTGTATTGCCATGCATAGGGTCACAAGACCATACGACTTTAAGGCCTTCTTTTTCGACGCTACGAATGAGCGTTGGTAAGTACTTTTCGACGTCTTCATGACCAAAACGTGTGATCAGCGTGATGCGTCCTGCTTCATTTTGTGGATTGAGTTTATTAAGTAAAGTAACGAGATCTTGGCTTGTCATTGAAGGACCACATTTGATACCGATAGGGTTTTTAATGCCAGACATAAATTCTACATGAGCACTATCTGGCTGTCTTGTCCGATCGCCAATCCATAACATATGTGCAGATGTTGCGTAATAATCTCCAGAAGTGCTGTCTAAACGAGTTAATGCTTGTTCATAACCAAGTAGTAAGGCTTCATGACTGGTATAAAAATCTACAGTTGTTAATTGCGGCGCAGAGATACTATTGATACCGCAAGCTTCCATAAATTCGATAGATTCAGTAATTTTTTGTTCCATATCTTTGTAGCGTTCCCCTTGTGGGGTGTCGGTAAGAAATTGTTGTGTCCAACGATGAACTTTTTTAAGATCAGCATATCCTCCTTTTGCAAAGGATCGTAAAAGGTTAATCGTTGAAGCAGATTGTCGATAAGCTGAGATTTGTCGTTCTGGATCAGGAATACGTTTTTGGGCATCAAATTCTATACCATTGACAATATCGCCTCGATAGCTTGGTAGTTCTACACCATCGATAGTTTCTGTATCTGCAGAACGAGGTTTGGCAAATTGTCCTGCCATACGTCCTACTTTTACGATAGGGCATTTTGCTCCAAATGTCATTGTTGATGCCATTTGCATTAAGACACGAAATGTATCACGAATATTATCGGCACTATGTTCTGCAAAGCTTTCTGCACAATCACCACCTTGTAATAAGAATCCTTTTCCTTCTGATACTTTGGCTAGTTGTTGTTGAAGTGAGCGAGCTTCTCCTGCAAAAACTAAAGGAGGAAAATTAGATAGTTGTTTTTCTACATTTTCGAGTTTGTTTTGATCTGGGTAATTGGGTAATTGCTTTATAGTATAATTTTTCCAGCTATTCGGAGACCATTTTTGTGTCATTAGATTATTTTCCATAAATTAATTATTTAACAATAACGTTGTATCATATTCTTGCTGAGGTTAAATAGAGATTATGAAAAATTTATATAAAATTCTATTATTTCAAGAAAATCCAATTGTGGGTGATATAGAAGGTAATATGTTGAAATTACGTAATGCCTATCGGGATGCGGATATTCAGGGTGCGAATTTATTGATTGCGAGTGAATTATTTTTATCTGGTTATCCTCCCGAAGACCTTTTGGGTCGTTCATCTTTTTTGTGCAGTGTTAAACATTATGGAGAACTACTTGTTCAAGAAACAAAGAATAATTCTTGTGCGTTAGTTTTTGGTTTGCCATGGGCAGAAGAAGGTAAAATTTATAATAGTGTTATGGTTGCGCAAAATGGAACTTATACGTTACGTCACAAAGTACATTTGCCTAATGAAGGTGTTTTTGATGAGCCACGTTTTTTTACTTCTGGTGATTTGCCAGAACCTGTGGATATTGGTGGGTTAGTTGTAGGGTTACCAATTTGTAAGGATATTTGGTTCGAAGATGTATGTACTCATTTGCAGAATTCTGGTGCAGAAATTCTAATCACATTAAATGCGTCTCCTTTTACAGTCGATAAACATAATATGCGTTTGGTAGAAGGAAAAAGAAATTGTTTAACGACAGGCTTGCCATTGATTTATTTGAATCAAGTTGGAGGACAGGATGAGTTGGTTTTTGATGGATCAAGTTTTGTCATGACAGAAGAAGGAGAAGTCGTTGTACAGTTACCTTCATGGAGAGCAGAAACCTTTATGACCCAATGGGTAAAAGAGCAAGACACTTTATCTTGTGTCTCTCATTTATTATGTGAAACGAATACAGTTTTAGAGTCTATGTATCAAGCGATGGTTTTATCGCTTCGGGATTATGTTTATAAAAATGGGTTTTCTTCTGTTTTGTTAGGGTTATCTGGGGGAATTGACTCGGCTTTATGTGCTGGTGTAGCGGTAGATGCTTTGGGAGCTGAAAAAGTTCATTGTATTATGCTACCTTCTATATTCACTTCTCAATCTAGTCT
>CAYMEP010000048.1:0-6492 GCA_964389695.1 uncultured Rhodobiaceae bacterium
CCACAGACGACAGCAATTTTACCAGCAATCATAACATCAGTTGCCCGTTTCACACCATCAACAAGACTTTCACGGCAACCATAAAGGTTATCAAATTTAGATTTTGTCACACTATCATTCACGTTAATGGCAGGCATTTTTAATGTTCCTGCTTGTGCCATTTCATAAAGCCGTAACACACCTGTCGTTGTTTCTTCAGACACACCAATAATATTTTCAACTAACTCAGGGTGTTTTTCATGCAACATTTGTGTTAAATCGCCACCGTCATCGAGGAGTATATTTGGAGTCCAGCCATCAGGACCTTTGATGGTTTGTTCTACACACCACCAATATTCTTCTTCTGTTTCCCCTTTCCATGCAAAAATAGGAAGACCTACTTCTGCCATTGCTGCAGCGGCATGATCTTGCGTAGAAAAAATATTGCAAGATGCCCAACGTAATTCAGCTCCCAAAGCCACTAATGTCTCCATCAAAACAGCGGTTTGAATTGTCATATGTAGACAACCTGTAACTCTTGCACCTTTTAAGGGTTGTTCAGCACCATATTCTTGACGTAACGCCATAAGACCTGGCATTTCTGTTTCAGCAATCGCAATTTCTTTACGACCCCATTCTGCCAAAGATAAATCAGCAATTTTGTAGTCTTGACTCATCATTTCATCCTTTTTGATTATATTATAGGCTCTTTTATCAATTTTGACTCTATAAGTCAAAGAGACATATTGAATTCAATCTTCACCAAATTTATCGGCTATTAATTGGCTTAGGTTTTCTATAGCTTTTTGTTCGTCTTCACCAGTTGCTTGAATCGTGATGATGCATCCTTTTGCTGCGGTGAGCATCATTAGACCCATAATAGAGGTTGCAGGTACAGTATATTGTTTATGGTGAACGGTAATTTGAGCTTCAAATTGTCTAGCACAAGTGACGAATTTTGCAGAAGCACGTGCATGAAGTCCACGATGATTTAGAATTTTACAATGAGTTTCCAACAAGTTTTATGTCTCTTTCTTAGAATTTAGCACCTGACTTGCCACAGAAATATATTTACGTGCAGCTTCTTGGGAGTCTTGTACCGCTTCTTGTAAAGGTTTCCCTCTGACGGCAACCAATTTTACCAACATAGGTAGGTTTACACCTGCAATGACTTCTACTTTTCCTTCTTCTAATAAAGGGATTGCGAGATTAGAGGGTGTTCCTCCAAACATATCTGTTAATAGAACGACACCATTGCCTATATCAATATTTTTGACAATTTCGGCAATGTCAATACGCCATTGTTCCATATCATCATCTGCTCCAATACAAACGGTTTCTATATTCTCTTTTGTGCCGACTACGTGCTCTAACGCAGAATGTAGTTCAGTAGCTAATGCCCCGTGCGTTACAATTACAATGCCAATCATAAGAACTTATCCTCATATATTTTATTGTCATGGTTATTATAGTATGATGCTATATTTATAGGTCAACCCTCTTTGTTGAGAACACCGTTTTTATCAGGGAATTTATAGGGAATATTATTTGATGCCAATTTTAATATATGAATGATGCTTGGCATATTTGTATCTAGTTTTATACAAGGGAGGGAGATACCATCTAAGGTTTCATAATTTTCCTGTGCAAAGGCAGGGATGAGTTCTGATTCTACTAAATCTACGATTAGCCCTATTTCTGATTTTTCTATATAAGGTAATTTTAAGAACCCTAAGCCTCGTATTTCTAAAAGGCCTGCTAAGGAGCGTGGTGCAGAGGCAAATATTTTATGGTCTTGTACGTGCAACTTTACTTGATCATCGGCGATTAGTGATGCATTCGCTTCTTCTATTGCGCGTAAGGTTATATCTGATTTTCCACTTCCGGGTTTTCCACGTAGTAAAATTGCTTTTTGGTTAAAACGAAAACAATTTGCATGTATGAGTGTCATATTTTTTACTCTTGTATGGGTAGTGCCATTGTACAGATATTTATCTTTTTGGTTATGTATATATAGGTAATGTCTTGAATCTAGTCAAAAGCCTTTTTTTGGTGTTGTTGCTTGCCTTTAATGAAACCTTGGTGTGAGGATTTGTCCTTATAATTCTTTCAATTTGTTATATTATTAAAGAGTCCACAATTAATTTTCTAAATTATACCTTATTTCTGAGAGTTTGTGTTTCACCATATTGTATTTTAGTTTATATTCATTAGGTATAGGTTATTAGAGGGTATAAGAAAATGTTTCAGACTGGATATAAACAGAGTTCCGTTGGTATTGATACACAGGGATTTAAGAATGTAGATACAGTGTATTGGAATTTGCGTCCTGCAGAGCTTTATGAAATGGTATTAAGGCGTAATGAGGGGAAAATTGCAGCACATGGTTCTCTCGTCGTACACACAGGTAAACATACAGGACGTTCTGCACAAGACAAATTTATTGTGCGTGATGCAACAACAGAAAACACTGTGTGGTGGAAAAATAATAAACCCATGAGTTCTCAACAATTTGATACGTTATTTGCTGATATGCAGAGTCATGTAGAAGGAAAAGAATTATTTATTCAAGATTTATTTGGTGGCGCAGATAAAACACATCGGCTTGCCACACGGGTTTATACTGAGCTTGCGTGGCATTCACTCTTTATTCAAAATCTACTCATTGAGCCAGAAATAGATGAATTAGACTCGTTTGACCCCGAGTTTACGATTATTGATTTACCTAGTTTCTCTGCTGACCCTGAACGTCATGGGTCACTTGATGAAACAATGATTGCTGTTAATTTTGAAAAAAAGATGGTGCTGATTGTCGGGACAAGCTATGCGGGTGAAATAAAGAAATCTGTTTTCTCTATGTTGAATTTTATTTTACCTCCCAAAGGGGTTATGCCTATGCATTGTTCTATTAATGTTGGTAAGGATGATGACGTAGCCATTTTCTTTGGTCTTTCTGGCACAGGAAAAACAACATTGTCAGCTGACCCTAATCGTATATTGATTGGCGATGATGAACATGGTTGGTCAGAAAATGGAGTCTTTAATTTTGAAGGAGGTTGTTATGCAAAAATGATCAACTTATCTCAAAAAACAGAACCTGAGATTTATGCAACAACACAACGTTTTGGTACAGTTCTTGAAAATGTTGTGATGGATGATACCACCAAAGAGATAGACTTCTTCAATAACTCACTCACTGAAAACTCACGAGGGGCATATCCACTTTCTTTTATTCCTAACGCAAGTAAGACAGGGAATGCTGGGCATCCAAGAACGATTATTATGTTAACGGCAGATGCGTTTGGTATCTTACCACCAATTGCACGCTTAACACCGGCTCAAGCCATATATCATTTTTTATCGGGTTATACCGCTAAAGTTGCAGGTACAGAAAAGGGAGTGACTGAACCTGAAGCGACGTTTTCCACTTGTTTTGGTCGACCTTTTATGCCGCTTCATCCTTCTGAATATGGTCATTTATTGCGTAATCTTATTGCACAGCATGACGTTAAGTGTTGGTTAGTGAATACAGGGTGGACAGGAGGCCCATATGGTGTAGGGAGTCGTATGCCGATTAAAGAGACACGTGCTTTGTTATCTGCAGCCTTAGATAGTACTCTTAATGATGTGCCGTTTCGTAAAGATGAGCATTTTGGTTTTGAAGTGCCTCTTTCAGTGCCTCATGTCGACGACACTTTGCTGACACCACGTGAAACTTGGGCAAATAAAGAAGATTATGATCAGCAGGCAAAAAAATTAGTACATATGTTTGTAGAAAACTTTGAACAATTTATACCTTATGTTGATGATGAAGTGAAAACTGTATTGCTAAGAAATTAACCAAACATATGGATTCAATGGAAACATTTATATTTACGAGTCAAGGTGCTCCTACATTTTTATGGGGAGGGATTATACTTTTTCTTCCTCTTTACTTCTTGCCATATATTATTGCGGTTTCGCGTGGCCATAATAATAGTGTCGCTATATTTTGGCTTACTATGTTTTCTGGCTGGAGTGTTTTTGGTTGGGTTGGGGCATACATTTGGTCTTTTACAAACTCGCGGCAGGATCATATGAATTCATCAAAAGAAGATATTGCAGGACAAATTAAGAAGCTGCACCAATTAAAAGAAGATGGCATTCTTACTGAAGGAGAGTTTTCTATTAAAAAAAAGAGCCTGTTGAAATAGAATGTTATTAATTATCTGTTGGATCATCTGTACGGTGGTATGGGATGTTTACAGTAAAGGCTGATTTATTATAAAAATTATTTTTATGGCGTTAAACCTTAATGTGCTTCATCCCAATTTTTGGCTGCTTTGGCTTCTACCACTAGTGGTACTGTCAATTGTAAACAAGGTTGACATGCCTCTGTCATCACATGTTTGACAGTTTTGATTAGTGCTTCTTCTTGACCAATTGGAATTTCAAATATCAATTCATCATGAACTTGTAATAACATTCTTGCGTTTAGGTTCGCGCTCCGCAAAGCAGAAGGCATATGAATCATTGCACGACGGATAATATCTGCGGCTGTCCCTTGTATAGGCGCATTAATTGCGGCTCGTTCAGAAAAGGCACGTCGCATCGCATTTTTAGAATTAATTTCAGACAGATGAATTCTTCTTCCAAATAATGTTGTTACAAAACCTTGTTCATGTGCTTTTTCTTTAATTGTTTCCATATATGTTTTTATTTCAGGAAAACGTGTGAAATAGAGCTTTATATAGTCAGAGGCTGCTTGCCGAGAAATACCGAGTTGATTTGCCAAACCAAAAGCTGAAATACCATAAATAATACCAAAGTTAATTGCTTTTGCACGTCGTCTCATTCCAGAAGACATAGAGTCTAACGGAGCGCCAAACATTTCAGAAGCTGTTAAAGCATGAATATCAACGTTTTCTGCGAATGCTTGTTTTAAGGCTGGTATATTTGCCATATGTGCTAAAATACGTAACTCAATTTGACTATAATCAGCACTTACCAAAAGATGATTTTCTTCTGCAATGAAAGCAGTCCGTATTGCTCTTCCATCATGACTCTTTATCGGAATGTTTTGTAAGTTAGGGTCCGAGGAGGATAAACGCCCTGTCGTGGTTGCTGCCAAGGAATAAGAACTATGTACTCGATGGGTTGTTGGATGAATAAAATTTGGTAGAGCATCTGTATATGTTGATTTTAGTTTTGCAAGCCCTCTCCATTGAAGTATTAATGCAGGTAGTTCATGCTCTGTAGCTAAAGATTCTAGGACATCTGCGCCGGTTCCCCACGAACCTGTTTTAGTTTTTTTACCACCTTCTAAGCCCAATTTATCGAATAAAATTTCCCCTAATTGTTTTGGGCTGGCAATATTAAATTTTTCTCCTGCTTGTTCATATATTTGGGTTTCTGTTTGGTTCATTCTTTGTCCAAAATCATTTGATAAATGTAGTAATATGTTTTGGTCTATTTTAATTCCTTGAGCTTCCATATCAACAAGGACAGGTATTAGTGGGCGTTCTGTGGTTTGGTAAACATTCATTACAGAATTTGTGATTAAGTCATATTTTAAATAATACCAAAGTCGTAATGTAATATCCGCATCTTCTGCAGCATAAGGGGTTGCCTTTTCAATTGGTACATAATCGAAGGTAATTTTTGATTTTCCAGCGCCTAATAAATTTTTAATTGAAATGGGCTCATGTCCCAAATATTTTTTTGCTAATTCGTCCATAGCATGACGATGTGCACCCGCACCAACAGCATAAGACATCAACATTGTATCATCAAATGGGTGAATATGATTTATGCCATGACGTTTTAGAACTTGTATATCAAATTTTGCATTGTGAAAAATTTTGATCACTGACTTATCCGCTAATAAAGGCAGTAATTGTAAAATGACGGTTTCTAAATTTAATTGTTTAGGTGTATTGTCTTCAAAATCTAGACCATCATGCGCAGAATGTGAGAGTGGAATATAACATGCTTTTCCAATTTTGCTGGCAAGGGAAATCCCAACTAGTTTACATTGCATGGCATCTAATCCATTGGTTTCTGTATCTACCGCTATATGCCCTTCTTGATACGCTTCATTAATCCAGATTTGTAACGAGTCTAAATTTGTTATGCAGTGATAATTTTCAGGAATAATGGGTGGCATTTCTGGCAAGGGTGATTCTTTACCTATTGGTATAATATTTTCTACATTATCAGCACGTAAGCTTTCATTAGCTTCAAAACTATCAATGTCAAAATCAAACTTCTTACCGATGCGTTCAGTAATAGTGTTAAATTCCATAGCTTTTAAGAAGCCGATTAAGGCTTGTGGTTCTGGGGTTTTAAGACGCATATCCTCAAAATTAACTTCACAAGCTACATCTTGTTTGAGAGTGACTAATTCTCTGCTTAACCGTGCTTGGTCTGCAAAGGTTATTAAATTTTCACGACGTTTTTTTTGTTTAATTTCGTTTGCTTTTTCAAGGAGGTTATCTAAATTTTCATATTCTCCAATTAACTGAGCAGCTGTTT
>CAYMEP010000048.1:6502-7275 GCA_964389695.1 uncultured Rhodobiaceae bacterium
GTTTTTATACCGATCCCTGGTATACCTGGAACATTATCACTTGTGTCTCCAGCTAGTGCTTGTACATCAATAACCTTTTGAGGTGGTACCCCAAATTTCTCAATAACTTGTTTATGACCAATGCGTTTGTTTTTCATTGTATCGAGCATCGTGATATTTTCATTAACCATTTGCATAAGGTCTTTATCAGATGAAATAATGGTTACCTTGGCTCCTTGTTTTTCTGCTTTATGGGCATAGCTCGCGATTAAGTCATCGGCCTCAAATCCTTTTAGTTCAATAGAAGGAATACCAAAAGCACGGACAGCATCTTTAATAATAGGGAACTGAGGAATTAAGTCTTCGGGGGTTTCTTTACGGTTGGCTTTATAGTTAGGATATATTTCATTACGGAATGTTTTCCCTGAGGCATCAAAAATAACGGCAAGATGTGTTGGGTTATTTTGTGTTGTAGTTGCCATATCAGATTGCAACTTCATTAACATATTGCAAAACCCTGAAATTGCTCCAACGGGTAGGTTGTCGCTTTTGCGGGTTAGAGGAGGTAGGGCATGGAATGCACGAAATATATATCCTGACCCATCTACGAGATAGAGGTGATTATTAGAATCTAACGACATGTATTTTCATTATCATATTTATGAATTGATTGAGAGTCTTTTATTCTGAGTCATTTTGTCTTATGTTACTGATAGTTTGTGCACCCGTAGCTCAGCTGGATAGAGTGCTGCCCTCCGAAGGCAGAGGTCAGAGGTTCGAATCCTCTCGGGTGC
>CAYMEP010000049.1:0-7110 GCA_964389695.1 uncultured Rhodobiaceae bacterium
TAGCCATAAATACTATCTCCTAAAATCTAGAGTTCAAAAACCCAAAGTTAAACAACACAAAGGGCAACAATCACCCCACTCACTAACCCAATCACCTCTTCACAGAGGGTTGGAGCGGGTGAAGGGAATCGAACCCTCGTCTTTAGCTTGGAAGGCTGCTGCTCTACCATTGAGCTACACCCGCAATCCCAAATCAAGAATGATCAATCATACACGAATTCACCAATTGTGGTGGAGGGGATTGGATTTGAACCAATGTAGGCATAGCCAACGGATTTACAGTCCGCCCCTTTTAACCACTCAGGCACCCCTCCTCATCAGAAAGAATCCAGAGCATAATCGAGTCTTATTACAAAGATCCCTGATCATAACTAAACACTAAGCGTTATTTAGAAATAACCTTCACATGTCAAGCCCTAAATTATATAAATATAAATAATTTGCACATACTTTATTTAACCTTTATAAATGTTGCTATGTTAAAAAGCAAAACATCAAAATATACAAATAAAAAAAAGATGTCGCCAAAACTTCAAAAAAAAGTAACCTCGAGACCCAAAACATCATTACATGAAGATAACTTATATGGCATTCATACCGTACGTGAAGCTTTGAAAAACACTTCTCGACGACTCGTTTCCTTAAATGCGACACCAAACGCACTTAAAGAATTAAAAAAAGACATTATCCTTGCTCAAAAGAATGGCTTAAAACTTATCACCAACACAAATAGTGCAGAAATCACTAAAGACTTGTCACAAATTTACAAAGGACACGACATCGTCCATCAAGGAGCCCATTTGCGAGCACATCCCTTGTCACCTCCTTCTATTATAGAAGTTACAAAACAAAAAAAACCTATTATTCTTCTCGATCAAATTACAGACCCTCATAATGTTGGTGCTATTTTACGGATTGCTTGCATATTGGAAACAGGTGCTGTGATTATGACAAAACATAACAGTCCCAAATCAATCGGAACATTAGCAAAAGTTGCCTCTGGAGCATTGGAACATGTACCACTTATAAAAGTCACAAATCTCGTACGTAGTTTTGAAGATTTAACCCAAAACGGATATACAGTCTGTGGATTAGATGAAGCTGGAGATGCCGATTTATCAACAATGTCTTTGCCTCACCCTATCGCTCTTGTTATGGGCGCCGAAGGTGCGGGATTGCGCCATTTGACAAAACAAAAATGTGATAAGCTTGTTCAACTACCTATTCACAACAATCACTTTTCCACCCTAAATGTAGCAATGGCAACAACCATTGCACTATATGAAATAAACAGGAAGAACAAATGATAAAACAAACTATAATCCATAAATATCTCAAAATTCACTTGATACTATTTGTCGCTTTTTTTATTTTTTCTACAATTGCACGATTTGATGAATTTAGAACGTCTTTTGGTGGTGTTTATCGTTTTTACAGCGACTGGGGATTTACGGCATGCCTATTTTCCGCTTTTTTTATTTTTTTCCCAAAGAGGCATGAATTAAGTCTATCTATTATCAGTAGCATGGCCTCGCTATACACAGTGCTTTTTGTGATATTATTTTTCGTAGACCCTGGAGGAATTTTAGTAGCTCCTATAGGAATGATGTCTGATGGTATTAGTACGGGTGCTTTTATTACATTGACTATACACTCAGTTGTCCCTGTACTACAGGTTGCGAATACACTTTTCCTCGCCAACTCTTTTCAACGTTTAAGACCTATAATATATGCAATGCTTTTGATTGAGGTAATATATATTTTATGGATAGAACTTTTGGTCGCTCCTTTAAATAATTCTCCTATTGGTTCTATAACTACAGGTCTTCCTTATCCCCTTTTAAACAACCTGCCTCTAATTGAAAGAATAGAGGTTTACGGCATCATAACATTACTTACAGTTCTAACTGTATTGATTCTTTTCGGTTTACGTAAGCTTATTGTTCGGTTCACATAGACTTAAATTATATAAATATAGATAAAGTTCATGGCTAATAAAAATTTCATTTACAGATACCGCCAAATTGTTTTTGTTATCAACAATGCCTTTTATTCACCCTATCGCTATCGCTATCGTTATGGGTGCTGAGGGTGCTGGGTTACGTCATTTAACAAAACAAAAATGTGATAGGCTTGCTCTTTTACCTATTGTAAACTTTTCTTTTTCGACGTTAAATGTGGCAATGGCAACAACAATTGCTCTCTACGAAATAAACACGAGGTTAAGATGATTAATCCAAAAATTCTTCAAAAATACCATATTATCCATTTTATAATACTCGCTACTTTCTTTGTGTACATAAACTTTGAAAGATTTCATTTGTTTTTTATTTCCTTTGGAGGTGCATATCGTTTTTGGAGTGATTGGGGATTTGCCGCATGCGTACTCTCCTGCTATTGGATGCTATCTTCAACAAAACGAAAAAAACACGCAATAGGAATTTCCGTTATCAGTGCCGCAAGCGTTTCATACGCAGGTCTTTATTGGGTCTTTTTTTTAGGGGCACCTGGTAGTGGTGCACTTCCAGTTAGTTTTGAACCTGTAACTACAGCGATTATACACTCTGTTGTCCCTTTGTTACAAATTATCAATACAATTTTCTTTGTAAACTCTTTCCAACGCTTAAAACCTATTATGTATCGCATATTAGTACTCACGATAGCATATGTTATATGGCTCATAGTTTTGGTTGCACCTTTAAATGACACTCCCTCTGGGACTGTAACCTCTGGATACCCATACCCTTTTTTGAATAACCTAAGTTTTATTGAAGTGCTAGGTTCTCTAATAGTTGGAATAGTTTTACTAACAATGCTGTGTGCACTACTCGTTGCATTTTTAAGAAGACTCGTTATGAGGTGGCAAAAGAATCCTGTGGTTTAAGTTCAATGCTTCATAAAAATTTTGTTTATAGATATAGACAAATTGTTTTTGTTATCACTTCTGTTTTTTGGGTCACCGTATTAGTTTATTTAGATTGGTCTTACTTTGGTTCAGATTTTCGTTTTTTTACCTATTGGTCATTGGTAGGTTGTTGGATTTCCTCTTACTGGGCACTACGATTAAGTACACAAAAAACTCAAAATGATCATCATATTGGTATTTCTATTATCAGCATTGCAACACTAATTATGTTGTTCTTATATTGGAACTTATATATTATAGACCCTGCCATGCTCTATACAGACGGTGTTGGCAGCTGGGGAAGTAAATATATAAAACATGTCACAATCCCTGCTCTACAATTAATAGATGCAATATTTTTTCTAAAAGTGTTTAGATCCTTAAAATCCACTATCTATGGCACAATAACAACCATAACAGTTTATATTTTATGGATTGAGTTATGCATCCAACCACTGAATGATAAACCAGCCGGGTCTATAACCTCTGGTCTCCCATACGCTTTTTTAAACGACATGATTCTGATAGAAAGATTGACCTATTACGGAAAAATATATCTACTCACGATTATCTTAAGTTTTATTCTCTACGCATTTAATCGAGGACTCAAACGCCTCCATAAATAATCATTTATCAATGTGAATATGTTTATATTTATGCCAGTGTCCATGAAGAATGGAAAGCTTTGACACAGGCACTTCAAGTTCTTTGGCAAGTAATTCCAATACAGCTTTATTTGATTGTCCCTTTATGGGTAATGCGGTTACATAGACACGTATCTCTTCTTTACCATTTTCTAATTTAAAACGCTTTATATAATTACGCGATGCCCGTGCTGTCACCCTCACAACGAATGTATCAGAAATTTGCTCTCTTCTATGAAATAAATCGGTTAAACTCACCTGATCTCTGCCAATAATTCACTTATAAATAACATACGATAAACTTCTGATATACCACCTTCAATTTCTACAATTTTTCATCGTGCAAAAATCTTAAATACCCCATAACACTCACTTTCGTAAATTACGTACTACGTTCGTAGTTCATGGAATACTATATGTCTATAATTAATTGTAGGGCTCTATTAAGCTCACTTGGTTTCCGCCAGTAATTCACGAGCAATTAACATACGACGAATTTCTGATGTACCCCCGCCAATTTCTGCTAATTTAGCATCACGCAAGAATCGTCCCACAGGATTTTCATTGATATACCCATTCCCTCCCATAAGCTGTATAGCATCAAGCGCTACTTGTGTTCCATTTTCAGCAGAAAATAAAAATGCCGCCGCCGCATCTTTACGACTAATTTCATTTCTATCATTGGCTTGATTGACCGCATAAGCATAAGCTCTTGTCGCATTCAACTTCGTATACATATCTGCCAACTTACCTTGTACAAGCTGGAATTCACCGATAGATTTACCAAATTGTTCTCTCTGATGTACATAAGGGAGCACAGTATCTAAACAAGCTTGCATAATTCCCAAAGACCAAGTTGTAAGAGTAGAGCGTTCTATGTCTAACCCACTCATCAGTATTTTAACTCCTGCATTTAAATCACCCAAGAGGTTTTCTTCTGGCACTTCACAATTTTCAAAAACCAATTCACCTGTTTCTGATCCTCTATGGCCTAATTTGTCCAGTTTTTGAGCAACAGAAAATCCGGGGAAGTCTTTTTCTACAATGAAAGTACTCATTCCTTTTGAACCTGCTTCTGGTTCAGTTTTGGCATATACAATCAGTGTATCAGCACAAGGGCCATTGGTAATCCACATTTTTGTTCCATTAAGAATATACTTATTCCCCTTTTTGTCTGCTCGTAACTTCATAGAGACGACATCTGAACCTGCATTTGCTTCACTCATTGCTAATGCTCCGACATGCTCACCAGATAGGAGAGCTGGTAAATATTTTTTTAATTGTGCTTCATTTCCCCAACGTAGTAATTGATGTAGACAAAGCGTCGTATGAGCTGCATATGAAAGCCCCACCGAAGCCGATGCTCGGCTAAGTTCTTCTAGAATGACAGCATGTGCCATATAGCCAAGGTTTACCCCTCCCCATTTTTCATCAACAAAAACACCAAATAAACCAAGTTCTCCCATAGGACGCCACAATTCACGTGGAAACCTATCTTCTTTATCAATTTCATCAGCAATCGGCATTAATTTTTCATCAACAAAATGACGAACACTTTGACGTAACATATCGATATCTTCACCAAGATTAAAATTCAACATTGAATAAGTAAGTCCCATTAGATGATTCCTTTTATTTTATAATTAAAAACGAGCGACTCCAAAACTATTTGGATTCAAATTACGATGTTTAGCTTCCCATAAAGTCTGCAAAGTAAACCCTAAAATTTGCCTAGTATGACGTGGGTCTATCATACCTTGATCTAACATTCTTCCCGAAGTATAAAAAGCATTATCTTGTTTATCAAAATGAGCTTTAATTTCCTCACTTTGCTTTGCAAGCTTCTCTTTATCAACGGCAATGTTTTTACGTTTTGCACTAGCCAAAGCTACTTCTTGCATTGTTTTTGCTGCTTGTTCACCACCCATAACCCCCGTACATGCAGCAGGCCATGTAAACAAAAATGAAGGGAAATATCCCAAACCCGACATACCATAATTCCCAGCACCAAAACTACCCCCAACATAGAAAGTAATCCGAGGAACACGCACATTAGAAACAGCTTGAATCATCTTTGCACCATGCTTAATCATACCATTTTGTTCATATTCTGTGCCGACCATAAATCCTGTAATATTATTCAAAAAGACAATCGGCATCTGTGCTTGGTCACAAAGTTGAAAAAATTGAGCACCTTTTGTAGCTTCATTAGGCCCCATCGGGCCATTATTTCCGACAATCCCGACCTCATGACCACAAACCCTCGCCTGTAGACAAATAAGATTTGAACCATAACGAGATTTGAATTCAATAAAATCTGACGCATCGACAATTCTGGCAGCCAATTCTCTTGCATCATAAAGTATTTTATAATCAATTGGCACGAGACCTAAAATTTCTTCAGAATCATAAAGAGGCTCTTCATAATTTCGTAAATTAGGCTTTGAACATTTTTCATTCCACCCTAATCGTTCGATCAATTCTCGACATTTTAGAATCGCTTCCAGGTCATTTTCTGCAAGATATTCCATCAACCCTGAGGTTTCAGCATGCATTTCTGTTCCCCCTAGTTGACGCGCATCTGCAATTTCACCTGTTGCAGCACGAACTAAAGCTGCCCCAGCTAAAGCTGCCATACCATTCTTTTTCACACCAATATTATAATCAGACATACCAGGCATATAGGCTCCTCCTGCTGTAGAAGGACCATGCAAAATAGATATCGTTGGCACTCCTGCCGCACTTAGTTTTGCTAACATATAAAAGACTTCACCTGCCCATGCCCATCCTTCAACTTGATATTTCATAAGGTTTGCCCCAGCCGATTCAACCAAATGCACAAAAGGAAGTTTTTTATCTAATGCAACTTTCATTAACTCTGCTAATTTTTTGAATGACACAGAGGTTGCAGCCCCTGCCGCAATTCCACTATCATCTGCGGCGACCATACAGCGTGTTCCTTGAATATACCCAATTCCTCCAATGACACTTGCCCCTGGCGTGCTTTCTTTAGGATCTGGCTCATCTAAACAATAATTTGCCATATTATACATTTCTAAAAAAGGCATTCCCTTGTCTAAAAGATGCGACAAACGTTCTCTTGGCAATAATTGCCCTCGATCATCAAACCTTGCCTTACGTGCTGCCGAGGCTTTTTCTGCCCGTTCACATAATGAGTTCATATGCTCAATTTTTGTCAATTGCTCTTCACGGTTTTTCTGATAATTTTTTGCTGTAAGATTCAGCTTCGAAATAAAAACACTCAATTTATTGTCTCACAAAATGATTTAATTAGTTTATAATGATATTAGGTAAAGAAGTTTAATAAGTCTAGCCTCAACAACATATAGAAAAACATTACTAAAAAATAGGGAAACATGGCTAAAAAGATTGCTATTATAGGCGGGGGTATTGGTGGTTTAACAACGGCACTCACTCTGCACCATTTTGGAATTTCTTGTGAAGTTTTTGAGAAAGACCCTGAATTTAGTGAAAAAGGGTTTGGTCTTCAAATTAGTCCTAACGCCCTACATGTGTTCAAAGCTATTAATTTATATAGTG
>CAYMEP010000050.1:0-7063 GCA_964389695.1 uncultured Rhodobiaceae bacterium
ACTAGCACCTACCCCTACAAACATTTCAACAAAATCAGACCCAGAAATTGAAAAGAAAGGTACTTGTGCTTCTCCAGCAATCGCACGTGCCAATAAAGTTTTTCCTGTTCCAGGAGACCCAATCAATAATGCACCTTTTGGAATTCTACCCCCTAATTTTTCGAATTTATCAGGTGATTTTAAAAACTCTACAATTTCTTCCAACTCTTCTTTAGCCTCATCAATCCCTGCCACATCCTTGAATGTTACAATATTTTTATTCTCTGCAAGCAATTTTGCTTTTGATTTTCCAAAACCCATCGCTTTACCACCACCAGATTGCATTTGGCGCATAACAAATATCCACACACCAATTAATAAAATCATAGGCAACCAAGATAAGAAAACTCCTAACAAACTAAAAGATCCAGTATCCTCAGGCTTTGCCGTGATGCTAACCCCATGTTTATTCAAATAGGGTATTAACGTAGGATCATTACGTGGCGCATAAGATTCAAAAAATATACCATCAAAAAAAGTTCCCCGTAGAGCTTCACCAGTAATCGTCACTTCTTTGACATTACCCTCAGCAACCTCTGCCAGTAATTGTGTGAAATTAATACTGCGCACATTATGTTGTCCATTCCTTTGGAACATAGAAAAAAGCGACATAAGTGATATACCGATGACAATCCATATGGTTATATTTTTTATATTTTTCACAAGAAAACCCTTCGTATTCGTATATTATAAATTACCTTTCATAGTAACCATAAAATAGGCCTATGACTAGCACTAATATGGTTTTATACCTCTTCAATCAGTAAAAATTTTATTCCCGAATATGGCTTTAATTTAGGCACAGCAATCAATTCTTTGTTACACCATACGGCGGGCAAAGACTCATAAACACTAGCAGGAATGTTTTTTGACAATACCACTTGCAACTCACGTAAAGTTTGCACACCGTCCTTATCAAGCTTCTTCACACTGAATACTTTATTTTCTGTCCCCAAACATATAATTTTGAAACGCTTATCCCAAACAATATATTGTCCTTCTTTTAAAACATACTCTTCATCAATCGCCGCAACCTCTCTGCTAATCAAAAGCGTACTCTTGCGTAATTTTCAATCAAACCCATTTAAATTACGGCGTATATTTTTTCCATTGATAATTTCTTTCCATAAACGATAAATTTGTTCTCCACGAGGAGGGTAGGAAGGTGCGATTGTCAAAATATACTGTAAAACACGAAAGGCAATGTCTTCTGGCAAAGCACAAAATTTTTCTCGTTCCACTGAATAATACCCCAATTCATGACACGTGACTATTTGAGACACCACATATGATGTTACCTCAGACAGCGCTTGCTTTGCACTATATAAGCGTTCAGTAGTTTGTAATATTTTAGTATTTGTTAAACCTTGCTCTTCAAGCAATGGTAGAAGCTTACGCCATCTAATACGAGCATATTTTTCATCATGATTACTCACATCCACAATTGGCTTTATATCTTCTTTTATACAACTGCGTAACGTTTCACGTGGCACAGTTAAGAAAGGACGCAAGATAAGCACAGAATGTTTTACAACCACCTCTTGCATTGCAGTAAGACCATCCAAACCCGAGCCACGTGATAAACGCAGAAAAAAGGTTTCAACTTGATCCTCAAGATGATGTGCAACAATCAAACCATCCACCTGATTCTGACAACACCAATTTGTCATTAGATCATAACGTGCTTGGCGTGCAACCGCTTGCACATTACTAGTTGGTTTTACACCTTCCCATTTAAGTGACTGTCCTTGAAGCCCATGCTTTTTAGCCATTTTCATTACAAAACTTACTTCACTAGCACTTTCTTCTCGCAAACCATGGTCCACGCTTAATACTGTAAAGATTAAATTCGAATGTATTTTATGTAATTTCGAGGATAATATTAATAAAGCGAGAGAGTCTGCTCCCCCTGAAACAGCCAAAGCAAAATGACCTCTTACATCTGTCTGCTCTACAAAACGTGCTATAGTATTAAATAAAACATCTATAGGGAGTACTGTCGTATCTAATACTTTAGGCACAGCCTGCACGTTGACTTTCAATCTTTGTCCGTTTTTTAACAGATATTGGTGCTTTAGGAAATTTATATGACAGTTCAGAAAATGTATCACATGCAGTCTTTTTTTCACCAATCATCATTAAACTCATACCTAACTTCAAAAGACTATGTGGCGCTTTAGAACTTACAGCATATTTTGTATACCCAAGTAAAAATGCACTTGCCGCTTGCTTATAAGCACGTCGAACATAATATATTTCTCCAAGCCAGTATTGAGCATGGCCTGATAAATCATGGTTAGGAACAGAACGTAGAAACTGTTTTAGCTGTGTCAATGCAATATCATAATCACCACGGCGTAAGTTTTTCAACGCTGTATCATAAAACATTTTAGGATCTGTGATATTTAGTATACTAACATCACTAATAGTATCTAATAAATCCGCTTCTCCTACTAACGCAACATCTTGTCCTTTGGTAATCAAATTCACTTGCGATATTGTATTAGACAAAGCGTCATTATTTTTAGGCAACAAAAAAGACTGCTCACCCATTCTACTATTCAATTTATCATTTAACTCTATAAACCTAATTTCAGTATCAGCAGCAATTTCTTCAAAGCGGCGTAACAATTGTGCTAAATGAAACGAAAATTGCTCCATCTGTCCACTAATACTACGCAATACCTCTTCAGTCTGCGATGCCCGTAATCGCATATCTGCAAACACCGCTGCATCACTTTCTTCTTTAGGTTTTAATAATTGTGATGTAATTTCTTGCAGTTGTATCTGCACTTGTTGTAGCTGTATAGCTAGTTGTTCTGACTCAGATTCATCTCTCTTGGGTAGAGATTGACCTATTTTCATATTTTCTAACTGATTAGTAAATCTTTCTAATACGCTTTCAATAGCTTTTAAACGCACTACAAAATCCACAGGTTTAGAAGGATCTTCTGCCTGTGGAATCTGTAGTAACGGCACAAACTGTTCTTGTGCGGACAGAACCGTAACCTCACCTGCCCATAAAATAAGTATTAAAGAAACACGAAACAATATCGTTATCACAGTGGAAATTCCCTTTTTATAACACCAATTACCAAACTAAAAGTGATAAATACATACAAGGATTCAACACGAGTAAATACTCTCTAGCATACTGGTTATCTTACAGATAAAACAACTCGGCGATTTTTGTTCCAACAAGCTGGTTTATCACATAACGAAACAGGACGTTCTTTTCCATACGATACAGTTTTTAATCTACGAGGGTGAATACCCTGACTAATTATATAATCTTTCACAGAATTAGCTCGTCTTGCTCCCAAAGCCAAATTATATTCTCGTGTACCACGAGCGTCAGCATGTCCTTCAATGCTTACCTTTGACTTATTAGATTTCAGCCACTTCACTTGTTTACTAATTGTTTTTCGTGATTCTGAAGATAACCTCGCAGAATCAACAACAAAGAAAACTCTATCTCCTACATTTCCCATCATTTGCGCCTTTTTAGCGTCTTCTCCTGTGCCAGCATGATCGGAAGAATAAATACCATCGTAAATACAACACCCTACCTTATCGATCGTTTTACAAGAAACCAAGGCAACGGACATTCCTAATATCAACATAAACCCTTTTAGCTTCAACATATACTTCATACCATCACTCCTTACACTTAATTTAATACACTGATAATTAGTAACATTAATTTCATTTCAATGCAAATTTTTATACTCTTTATCTAATCAAAGGTGACCATGCTGGATCAGAAGCAAAATGTGGGGTTTTCAACCTTCTTTCATTATGACCTGTAATATCTACAGTCCATAACTGTGCACCTCTACGACGTCCTTTTTCTTCTCTAAAGAATCCTAACACACGTCCATTAGGTGACCATGTAGGTCCTTCATTATGATACCCTTGCGTTAACACTCTTTCTCCAGATCCATCTGGATGCATTACACCAATCAAGAATTTTCCTCTAATTTGTTTTGTAAATGCTATCAAATCCCCCCTTGGAGACCATACTGGCGTAGCATAACTACCTTCACCATAGCTAATTCGCCTAACTTTTTGTCCATTTTCATCCATAATATACAATTGTTGTTGTCCTGCTCGGTCACTTTCAAAAACAATTTCATCGCCATCAGGAGAATAACAAGGACCAGTATCAATTGCTAATGATGAGGTTAAACGTTTTGTTACACGTGTTGTTAAATCCATTGTATAAATATTAGAGTTTCCATTACGTGCAAGACTCATAATAATTTTATTTCCATCAGGAGAAAATCGTGGAGAAAATGTCATACCTGGGAAATCACCAACGATCTCTTGTTTTCCAGTTTCAATATTCAATAAATAGACTCGCGGTTCGCCCTCTGCATAGGACAAATAAGTTACCTCTTGTGCTGTCGGACTAAATCGAGGGGTTAAAACTAAATCTTTCCCATCTGTTAAATAAGTTGGATTATGCCCATCTTGCTCAACAACAGCCAATCTTTTCACACGAGCATTTTTAGGACCTGTTTCATCTATAAAAACAATACGGCTATCAAAGTAGCCTGTATCTCCTGTTAAGCTTTCATAGATTTCATCAGCAATTAAATGAGCCACCCAGCGCCAGTTTTTTAATTTAGCAACTAACTGCATACCTGCCATTTGTGTTTCAGAAACCACATCCCACAAACGAAAAACAATACTCATTTTACCATCAGGCAACAATGTCACCCCACCTGCAACCAAGGCTTGTGCATTAACAATACGCCAATCTCCAAAACGTGGGCGTTTATCTGCTGACAACCCTTTTTCAATAAATGACTTTTGACCCACCAACCCAAATAAACCTGAACTTTTGAGATCTGCCGCAATCACACGAATAATATTATTCGCTTCCGCACTGACTTTTGGATCATTAATCACGAAAGGTACAATTGCTAATGGTAAAGGGTCTATATGTCCCTGCCAAATATCAATTTTCAAGGTAGCGTTTGCAGGAAAACTCATCGTCAACAACATGACGGCCACCATTAATATTTTCTTCATTCTTATCTCCTAATATTTACACAACAATTATTTTGCCAACATTTTTTGTGGATCAAAATTTAATTCTAAATCATGCCATATTTCATATTTATCCCTTGGCATAACAAAAGGCTGGCACCGACGAATTGCACGCAAAACTGATTCTGCCGCAACTTTAAAATATCGATCTCCTAATTTTTCTCGATTAATAATCACAGGACCAGACTCAATAGCACCATCAATCGTTAATCCTACCTTCACTCGTATTAATAATGTTTCCGCATAACGTGCTCCAGCTGGCACACGCCAACAACGTCTTATTTGCATTCGAAACGCATCAATTTCACTTATTGTTAACTCTCCTATTTCTACTTCTTGAATATTTTGCGGTTTTTCCACTGGTAATACATCAGGTGTTTTGTCTAAAAGTATTTTTAATTTTTGGACATTTAGGTGCTGTTTTTCTATAGACAATCGTGGGCGTTGATAAGGAATTGGATTCTTCACTGTCTCCGTAAATTTTACTTTTTTTATTCCTTCCATTTTTTTTAAAGAAGGAAATTGTGATTTATTCACAGAATGAGTAAAGTTATTTTCTGCAACAAAGTTTACCTTATCTCGTTGCATTAATTTTGTAAATTCATCAATCTTGATGATTTCTACTGGCAAAACAACCTGTTCAGTTATGCTCTGTTTTTCATGTTTAGAAATATCAATGATTGCCAATAGAATCACTGCAAAATGCATTCCCAAAGAAGCAATAAATCCACGTGGCAAAAACATAACTATTGCACCTTAACCCCTTGAGTAACACCTTCTGTAATCAACGCAACTCGTGTAAAGCCAGCCGTGTTAATTCGTGAAATCACATCAGCCACTTTCCCATACGCAATATTTGTATCACCACGCACATAAATGCGTTGATTATAGCCAGATTCTCCAATATTTTCTAAATGAGTCACTAAATTTTTTACTTCTATCCTAGTCTCTTGCACAAAAACCTCTCCTTTATGATTAACCGTAATCATCAAAGGTTCTTCTTCTGTTTGCAACGGTTTTGCATTGGTTTGGGGTAAATTAACAGGCACACCAACGGTCAACAATGGTGCAGCGACCATAAAAACAATTAACAAAACCAACATAACATCTACCATTGGCGTTACATTTATCTCGCTCATCAAATGCTGTGATGCTCTATCTCGTTTGACGTAAGTAGAAAAACCTTGCTTCATCATTTGTCTAAAGTATTGTTAATTTGACGTAATAAAAACACTGAAAATTCATCAGCAAAATTATCTAAACTCCCCGCATAATTTTTTATATCAGCAGTCAATTTATTATAAGCAACCACAGCAGGAATCGCTGTCATCAAGCCAAGAGCCGTCGCAAATAATGCTTCAGCAATTCCAGGTGCAACCACGGATAAATTAGTCTCATTATTCATCGCAATCGCTTGGAAACTATTCATAATACCCCAAACTGTACCAAATAGACCTACAAAGGGTGATATAGCCCCAATGGTTGCAAGAGGAGACACTTTCTGTTCTAAACTAGATATCTCCCGTGCGACAGATACACCAAGAGTTCGATCAATATACTGAGATAAATGTTTTGGATTATTTTTTTCTCTCACCCACTCTTTCATACCTGCTAAAAAAACTCTTGCCATAGGGTGCCCAGGATTTTTTTCAATAATATTAGAGAATTTTTGTAGAGACTCACCAGACCAAAACACGGCTTCAAATTGCTTGGCTTTCTGTTTCACTTTATTAAGTAATTTCACTTCTCGGAAAATAATTGTCCAAGACGCTATAGATGCTAACAACAATCCAATCAAAACTGCTTTCACGACCCAATCAGCCGCCCAAAACAAGCTCCATAAACTAAAATTTTCTGCCGTAATACTCACCACGTTATCCATTGCCACTTGATTCATATTCTTTAAACCTTTCTAAATAGATCATATATAATAGTAATTTGTGACCAAGTTCTACTATAATGTTATATC
>CAYMEP010000051.1:0-1349 GCA_964389695.1 uncultured Rhodobiaceae bacterium
TCTTATAGCCACTATCCATGCAGAATATAATGGTATAGTGACTTGGGTAGCTTTGCGGAAACGCTTAGTTGATGGCATAAATGAGCATCTTTTTTGGCAACGAGAGACCGAAATCTATGATGCCAAAGTAGGGGGTGTTGTAGATGGAGTGTCTCTAACAGCCGATGAGATTTTAGTTTATAATTTATATGAGTGTGTGGATATTACAGACTACTTAGAACCACTAGACGAAAACTATCTGATTACTACAGATAAATACTGGACGGAGCTAATTAGCTGCATGATTCGGGATGCAAAGGCTTTTAAAAGAAAGTGGGAAGACGAAAAAACAGGTGGCTCAGGTAATCGGGAAAAATGACAAGTAAAAAAGAATACAAGTTTTTACAATTTAGGGTGCTTATTGACGAGAGAGATAGTCACCAAGAAAAGATTGAGAAGGAAGTCCAGAAATATCTGGATAATGGTTGGGAGCTTTATAATTCTCATACTTCTCGAGGCGACACAGGAAGATATCTTGCTGACGTATTTATACAGATACTAATTAAGGAGAAAAAAAATGAAGAAAACTATTTACCAAGCCAACAGAGGGGCAAGTGTAAGGACTTCAATTTCTACGCAAACGGAAATTTAAAGAAAATGGTAACCTACCAAGCCGATGGCGTGGCTAAGAAATCTGAAGATACCTACCACGAAAACGGAAAGCTAAAGAATATGACAGACTACCAAACCGACGGGGTGACCAAGAAATCTGAACTAACCTATGACAAATACGGAAAAATGAAAACGGATATAAATGAAACTATTAAATTTAAAAAGAGGCGAAGAGAAAATGGACCAAAAACCAAACAAACAAGCTAACTTTGTGATCGTCAAACGGCGGTCAGATTTAGCTAAAGTTGTGAGGGAGCTAGAGCCTTTTTGCTTGCGAGTTTTAACGTATGTCAAAAGTGGTCACAGTGGTCAGCTACTACTAACCCCCGACCCAAGCCAGTCGATAAAAGTTTTTGACGATGGGACAAAAAAGGTTCTTGGTTATGTGCCAGCCTTGTCAGGCGGCTTTCCACGCTATGCTAGAATTTTGTATGGTATATTGTGGTGACCAAAAATGAGACTAATAAAAACGGAGAAAACAAAATGACAGATAAAATAATAGGCTACAAAATCCTAAAATTTAAAATTGATACAGGTCGGACAGAAAGAAAAAATGAGGACTCAATTGAGAAAGAAATAAAATCGTATCTATCGAAGGGTTGGGAGCTTTATGAAAAGCGTCTGACTGAGGCTTTCGTCAATAGAAATACTGATTATGCTGAGGCAGTTCTGACACAGATTTTGATAAAAAAGGAGAG